>JAUYSA010000016.1 GCA_030696545.1 Hyphomonadaceae bacterium | reverse complement strand
GCTGAGACGGCCCAGGATCTCGCAGGCGAACTGGCCGGCGGCCCCACCTTCGCCCATGGCATAACGAAACGGCTGCTGCAGACCGAATGGGCCATGTCGATCGACGACGCCATAGACTCGGAGGCGATCGCCCAGGCGCTTTGCATGACCACGGAGGATTTCGCCCGCGCTTTCCACGCCTTCGCCGATCGACGCAAGCCGGCGTTCCAGGGGAACTAGACTTGGCTTCCGGATCGGATTCCCGCGCCGGCGGCGCGCCGGCGCGAACGCGGGCGCGCCCCATCGGTCGCGGCCAGCTCCCGTCGCGGGCCTTTGCCGCCGGTCGCCAGGTCCGTTTCGGCGATTGCGACCCGGCGGGGATTGTCTACACGCCGCGCTTTGTCGACCGCTTGTGCTGCGCGGTAGAAGACTTCTTCCTGGCGCAGGGTCTGGACTATCATGGCTTGATCCGCGGCGGTCTCGGTCTCGGCTACGCGCGGGTGGAATGTGAGTTCTTCCGCCCGGGCTTCATGGGAGACGATCTGACCTATACCGTCATCGTCGAGCGGATCGGGTGCGCTTCGGCCGAGTTCACCATCCACGCCCACCGGGACCAGGACGAAGTCATGCGCGGAAATCTGGTCATGGTCGCCACGTCGCTCGCCACCCACCGCGCCGAGCCGCTGCCCCCAGCGATGCGAAGCATTCTCACGACTTACCAGGACCTGTGCCGATGACGTCGCCGGCTCCGCTTGAGGCGGACACCCTTCCCCGCGCACTGCTTCCCGTGGGTTGGCCCACGCCACGCGGCTATGCGAACGGTATGCTTGCGCAGGGGCGTCTCGTGGTCACCGGCGGACTCGTCGGCTGGAACGCCGCAGGGGAGTTTCCCGCGACATTCGTGGAACAAGCCCGCCAGACGTTCGTGAACATCGTCGCCGTCCTGAAGGCGGGCGGCGCCCATCCCGAGCATCTTGTCCGTCTCACGTGGTACCTGGTGGACATCGAGGAATACCTCGCGGAGCAAAAAGCGCTCGGCGCCGCGTACCGCGAAACGATTGGTGCGCACTATCCCGCCATGGCGGTCATGCAGGTCGTGCGGCTCGTGGAGCCTGCGGCCAGGATCGAGATCGAAGCCACCGCCGTTATCCCGGATCGGAGGCGCTAGCGGCGACCTCGCAGCTGCATCCCGAGGGCGGGGCGGAGGCGGCGGAATGAACGCCCGGTCCGGCGCCCGCCCCCATGCGCCGCGCAGGCCGTTCCGGTGCTCGGGACCGGCCATTGAGCCCCGCCCACCGTTGAGGCCGGTGATGCGCAGTCACGCCGGGCCCGGTGTGCAACCAGGGTCACGAGGCCCGCAGGCTGCGCGCGATCACCACCTTCTGCACCTCGGAGGCGCCCTCATAGATGCGCATCGAGCGGATCTCGCGGTAGAGCCGCTCAACGACGCTGCCTGCGCGCACGCCTTCGCCGCCGAACAGCTGTACCGCCTTGTCGATCACGGACTGGGCGGCCTCCGTGGCATAGAGCTTGGCCATCGCAGCTTCCCGCGTGATGCGGGATACGCCCGAGGCAGCCGGCTCGTCCCGCGCCCATGCGGCGCGATAGACAAGCAGGGCGGCGGCATCGACATCTAGCGCCATCTCTGCGAGGGCGGCCTGGGTGAGTTGCAGGTCACCCAGCCGGCCGCCGAACATGGGTCGTGTGGCCGCGCGGTCCGCCCCCTCGAGCAGCGCACGGCGCGCAAGACCGAGCGCCGCTGCGCCCACGCTGGGCCGGAAGACGTCAAGCGTCGCGAGGGCTGCCTTCAGGCCCTCGCCATGTGCGCCCAGTCGCGCGTCCTCACCCACCTGGCAATCATGGAACCTCAGCGTCGCCATCGGATGTGGCGCGCTGATATCAATGCGTTCGACAATCTCCAGGCCGGGCGCGTCCGCCGGCACGACGAGGGCCACGTACGATTTCGGACCCTCTGAGGTGCGCGCGAAGACGACGTACTGATCCGCAATGCCGCCGTTCGAGATCCACGTCTTCTCGCCGTCAATACGGTAGCGGCCATCGACCAGCGTGGCGGTCGTGCGCATCGCGGTGACGTCCGAACCCGCCTCAGCTTCGGAGAGGGCGAAGGCGGCGATCGAAGCGCCGCGGCGAACAGCGGGTAGCCAGGCTTGGCGTTGTGCGGCGTCGCCCAGGAGGTTGATGGTCGCGGTTCCAAGGCCCTGCATCGCGAAGGCGAAATCCGCCAGGCCCGAATGGCGGGCGAGGATCTCGCGGGCAAGGCAAATACTTCTCAGGTCGAAGGTTTCATCGATTCCCAGATCGGGGGCCGCGATGTTCAGGAAGCCGGCCGTCCCAAGGCCCTGGACTAGCCGGCGGCAAGCCGCATCGACATCCGAATGGTCGCCAATGAGTTCGTCGACATGAAGTCTCGCCCAGGAATCCAGGTCTAGGGCGAGCGTGCGATGGCGGTCCTCAAAAAACGGCCAGGACAGGTGTGCATGAGGGTCGAGTCCCGGTGACGGAGCCATCTGCCTCTCCTTGGGTTGGCGCTAAATTATTTTAAGCCCTAAACAGAGTGGATGCCTTCAGACAAGCCGCGTTCAGCCTCACGACATGGTGGACCGGGTGTCTGCGCCAAGGAGAGAACAGCCGATGATGAACACCTTCTTTGTCCTGATTAAGTGCGAGCTGGGAAAGGCCAACGTGGTCGCGGCTGCGATTGTCGACGGCGTAGAAGGGACGTCGGAGGTCTATTCCACGTCCGGCGAGTACGACCTGATCGCCAAGTTTAACCTGAACCCCAACGACGACATCGGGCGCTTCGTGACGGGTCAGGTTCAGATGGTGCCGGGCATCCGCGAGACTTTCACGATCATGACGTTCTCTCCGTTCCGCCACGATTGAGCCATTCGCCACGGTGGCGGTGACTCTGGTCCGCTCGCCAGGATCAGTGTCCTGCGGGGTCCGGGCGACGACCGCCGCACATTTCGTCGCTGTCCGGTTTAATTCGAAGCGCGGGCAGCTTGACAGTCCTTCTGACTCGTTGCTCCATGCTTAAAGTGTTTTAGGTATGAAATAGTCGGAAGCTCGAGGATGCCGCCGCGGGTCGACGCGTCCCACACCAGCGAACAGTTCGGCGCCTTGTTCGCCAATCCGCTGCTGGACCGTCTCGAGCCGCTCACGCGCGTCAACCTCGGGGCGACGTTCGGCCAGAATGACTGGGAGGCCCATGTCTTCGTGACCAACCTCACAGACGAGACCTACGTTTCTGGCCGCTCCGGCGACAACCTGTTCTACGGGGCGCCGCGCCAGTATGGCGTGCGCATCACGCGGAGCTTCTGACGCCGATACCTTACGGAGGGACTTGGAATGAAGGCATTGCGACGGCGAGGCGCGGCTGCGGCATTGAGTCTGGCCTTCGCGCTGTCGGGGGGACAGATGGCGCTGGCGCAGTCCAGCATCTTCGCCGACCTTCCCGCGGATTCCACCCTGCTGCAGGCCGACCGAAAGGCGCAACGGCCGTGTGATGGAATGGCCCCCCTGGCGACAGGCGTTGTTCAAACCGTCCGGCTCGTGCCCGCGGCTGGCGGCGTTCCGGAACACTGCCGCGTGGAGGGGACTCTCCCCACGGGCATCGGCTTCCTCGTGAAGCTGCCGGTATCGTGGAACGGCCGGCTCTACATGTCCGGCAATGGCGGCTACGCGGGCGAGGATCTCGACGCCCAGTACTATCGCGCCAGCGTCGATCGGGCGCTCTCCCGGGGCTTCCTCACCGTCCGGACGGATACTGGCCATCGCGCGGCGACCGAGCCGGCGGCGACCTTTGCGGCGGACCGCACTAAGCTGGTCAACCACGGCTACCTCGCCGTGCACGCGACGGTGACGTACGCGAAGCAGGTCGCCGAGGCCTACTACGGCGCGCGGCCTCGCTACTCGTACTGGGACGGCTGCTCGACAGGCGGCCGCCAAGGCGTGATGTCGGCCAACCGCTACCCAGAGGACTTCGACGGCATCTCAGCGGCCGCCCCGACGCTGGACTGGTCGAGCATCATGCTGAAGGGCGCGTGGAACGAACGCGCCCTGGCCGGCTCCGGCCTCACGCGGGGAAAGTGGGAGACGCTCTTCGCAGGCGTGATGCGCCAGTGCGACGGACTCGACGGCCTGAAGGACGGCCTGATCGGCGATCCGCGGCAATGTCGCGTTGACCTCGGCAAGGTCCGGACCTGCGCGGCCGGCGAGACGGCTGATACGTGCCTGACGCCGCTTCAGAAGGAGCGGATCGCGAAGATCTACGCCGGGCCGCCGAAGGTGGCCGGCGTACCTGCTTGGCTCAACCAATGGCCAGGCGCGGAAAATCCGAAGACGCTGGAACGTTTTGTGCTCGCGCCGCCGGGGCAGCCCAACCTCCTGGCGGCCTTCGCCCAGTCTTGGATGGTCTGGATCGCGTTCAAGGACCCCGCGTACGATTGGACCCGCTTCGATTTCAATCGTGATCCGCCGCAGATGCGAGTCGAGAACGAGATCTGGAATCCTGACCCGGACCTCGCGCGTTTCAAGGCCCGGGGCGGCAAGATGATCACCTGGTGGGGTACGAGCGACACCGCGCTCAATCCGCAGATGGGCCTGAATTTTTATGACCAGCTGGTCAGCCGCGACGGTCTGTCGGCGACCCAGGACTACTACCGCTTCTTCTTGGTGCCGGGCGTCGGCCACTGCAGCGGTGGTTACGGTCCGGACGTGGTCGACCCGTTGACGCCGTTGGTCAAGTGGGTGGAGGAGGGGGCGCCGCCCGTGCGACTACCTGCCCGCTCGGCGGACGGTCGCTACAACCGCGCCTATTGTCCCTACCCCGCAACCACCCGGTATCTCGGCAAGGGCGATCCGGAGAATCCCGCCAGCTATCGCTGCTCTCCGGGCCCGACGAACCAGAAACGCTAGGAGGCCCAGGGGAGAACGATGATCCTCGGCAAGGAAGCAGAGGAGGGTGTGCCGGCGGCTTAAGTCGGGATGGAGGTTGTTGTAGACTGCGGCAGGGTGAGGGAAGTCTTTTGGCTGAAGCCTGCCGTTGAACTATTCTCGAGAGTTGACGTCGACGCGTTTACCAAGCGCTACAAGTTCGTTCAGTGCGCAAAAACTACAGGGAAGAGATGCATGGCGAAGGTATTCACACGTGTTGGTGTGGCGATTATCGTGGGTGGGGCGGCGCTGTTGTTGCTTGTCGGCCTGCCGAATTTTGCTTCAGCGAAAGAGGCCACCCCCACGTTCACCGCCGTCCCGGGCAAGCCCACCCTGGTGCTCGCCTCCTATGACCTCGGCGACGTCGGCTACCAGGTGAGTGAATCCTTTGCTGCGGGAACTGCTGCGTCCTATCGCCTGCCCGGCCCAGTTACCGCCGACGGCGTCTGGAACGCGGCGGCCGCCGAGACCGCGCCGTTCACCACGCGCGTCGTCGTGCTGCGCCCCACCGATCCTGCCAAGTTCAACGGCACCGTCATCGTCGAATGGCTCAACGTCACCGCCGGGTATGATTTCGCAGCCGACTGGGTGTACGGGCATCGCGAGATGATCCGCAAAGGCTATGCCTGGGTCGGCGTCAGCGCGCAGAAAGCCGGCGTCGACGGCGGCGGCATGACGGGCACAAGCTTCGCGGGTGCCGCACTCAAGAAGGCCGATCCGCAGCGCTACGGCACGCTCAGCCACCCGGGCGACGCTTTCTCGTACGACATCTTCTCGCAGGTCGGACGGGCG
>JAUYSA010000012.1 GCA_030696545.1 Hyphomonadaceae bacterium | reverse complement strand
CCCCTGGTACAGCGAAAACAAATCGCCGTGCGGCTGCCGTGCGAGGGGCAACGCCTCCCCGAACATCTTTTCGAAGCGGCCGTCCTGTCCTGCATCGACGTTTGCGGTGACTAACGCACCGTCCAACACGGTCGCGCCGGTCTCGCCTTGAGACCAGCGCTTCTGGGCGAGCGACATGGTGGTCGAGTTATCCTGCGTGGTGATGAGGAACACCGGGTAAGGTACCGCGCGGTGGATCAATTCCGCTAGTCGGTTGGCGTCGGCGCCCGGACGCAGCACCGCACTGATTACAGCTATCTCCAGGTACTCTCGGGTGGGGTCGCGAAACTCTGGAACTCCTATGGTAGTAGGCTTGAGCGCCGCCAACCAATGAACGTCTTCGACGCCATCGTTAATCTTCCGCTTGTCTCCGGCGGTCGGGGCCCCGTTCTCTACCAGGAGCTTCTTTGGCACACGCTGGTCCACGCGCACGCCGGGCGGCAAATCGAGGGCCGCGACGATGTCGGCGGCGTTCATGCGGGAACCTTAGGCAAGATCACGAGGAAGGCCACGACCTCGAAGTCGTTGGTGCCCGCAAACTCGCCTTTGAGCGCGTGCGTGCCGCCCGATTTGAATAGGCTGGCGACCGCGCGCTCTTCGTTTTTTCCCGCGACAGATGCGACTGCGGAGGCAAGCAGGCGCTGCGCGTTTTGCATGTCTTCGCCCTGCTTGGTTGCCTTATCGAAGCGTGTGCACGCGGCAGCATCCGGCAGGTCGCGGCCAAGAGAGACGCGCTTCAGGCGGTCAAGGATATGCTTGGCCTGCGGGAACGGCAGCAGGACGGTTCCGTCGTCGCCCACATGCACGAGATAGTGCGGGGCCAAGGGGTAGCCGACCTCGAATACGCGGCCGCTTGCATCGCCTGCAGCTCGCAGACAGAATATGATGCCCGGCGCCACATCTGCTTCGGTCGTGGTGATGACCGCGGACGTGCCAAGCGGCATCGCTTCGAGTGCCCCCGGGTGGGCCTTAAGGAACTCGGCGAGGTCGATGCGGAAGTCCGTTAGAGTGAGGTCGGCGATGGACACGCCGGATGACAGGTCCTCAAGGTCGATTACGACATCTTGGAGCTTGAGCAGTTGCTTGCGGCGGTATTCCAGGTCGTTCATCTGGTTGCCGGACTGCTCCTCGATCAGGTTCTCTTCGCCTGTGGCCGATATGTCGAGCAGGACCATGCGACCGCTTACTCGTTGCTCGAGATTAATGTACTCCTCGAGTTCCATGTTCGGCCAGAAGTTGACCAGCTGGATGCGCTCGTTGGGTGATCCGATGCGGTCGATGCGTCCGAAGCGTTGGATGATGCGCACTGGGTTCCAGTGGATGTCGTAGTTGATCAACCAGTCGCAGTCCTGCAAGTTCTGGCCCTCAGAGATGCAGTCGGTGGCGATGAGCAGGTTCAGCTCGCCTTCTGTGCCGAGATCCGCGGGACGCTCTTTGGAACGCGGTGAGAACGCGGTCAGAATGGATGACAGGTCCTTGCGCAGGTGGGGCAGCGTTGTTTGGTTTCCACCCGAGCCGGTCATGAGCCCAGTTTCAACCCCTAGAGTGGTCTTGGCCCAGGGAGCAAGCTGTTCATAGAGATAGCGTGCAGTATCGGCAAAGGCAGTAAAGACGATCACCTTGCGATTGCCGGAGTTTATGGGATTACGACATTTCTCCGCGATCATCTCGCGTAGTGCGATGAGCTTGGCGTCGCGGGCGACGTCGACTTGACGCGCGGCGGCGGCGAGGGAGGCGAGACGGTTGCGATCCTCGATCAAGTCCTGTCGCCAACGAATGAGGTCCACGTCCTTGAGCAGCACTTTCACCTTGCGGCCAACGAGCAGGCTCTCGAAGGCCGGGTCTTCTATATCCACGTCATCAATCTCGATCTCTTCTACCTCGTCGGCCTTCGCATCGATGCGGGCCAAAGTGGCTTCGACATCACGTAGTTGCCGCTCCACCGTGAGCGTGAAGGAGTGCACGGAACTCTCCATGCGCTTGAGGACGTTGACCCGCAACAGGTGGATCAAGCTCTCCTCGCGGTCCGCCTGTCGGAAGAAGCCCGAGCCACCCCGGATCTGTGTGCTGTACTTCTTGTCGTACGCCTCCTGCTTTTGCGGCAGCACATAGCGAAGGGGGGCATAGGAGGAGAGGTTCAGGCGGCGAATCTCGAGGTTGATATCTCGGATTGACGGGAACTCGCCGGCGTGGTCGACGTCGGCCTTGATATTGATCGGCTTGAGGCGGTCTGGGAACCGGCCCGTTTCGGCGGTGCCGTAGTACTTCTCAATGTGTTTGCGTGAGCGGGCGATGGTGAGCAAGTCGAGCAGCGTAAAGTAGTCGAAGCCCAGCATATCGATCAGCTGCGACGGCGTGCGCGTCGCCTCGTCTAGTTCGAGCCAACGGTTGAACTGCTTCTGGGCAAGGCGCGTCGTCCCGTCGATGCTGCCGATGCCATGCTCGATCAAGGCATTATCAACGCCCTCGGTGACGAAGGAGATCTGGTTTCGCAGGTCGGCCAGCCGGTTGTTGACCGGCGTGGCAGAGAGCATGAGCACGCGCGTCTTGACGCCTTCTTTGATGATCTTGCGCATCAGGCAGTCGTAGCGCGTCTCGCTACCGGCGCGCGGAGTCTTCTTGTTCCTGAAGTTGTGTGACTCGTCGATGACGACAAGGTCGTAGTTGCCCCAGTTGACGTGGGCAAGGTCGATGTCGCCGGAGAGCCCGCCGTCTCGACCCAGGTCCGTGTGGTTCAAGACGTCGTAGTTGAGCCTGTCGGGGGCGAGCACGTTCCGACGGTCATTGGCCTTGTAGATCGTCCAGTTGTCGCGCAGGCGCTTCGGGCAGAGCACGAGGACGCGGTCGTTGCGGAGCTCGTGATACTTGATGATCGCGAGGGCTTCGAATGTTTTGCCGAGACCGACGCTGTCGGCGATGATGCACCCGCCTAAACGGTTGAGCTTGTCGATCGCGCCGACTACGCCGTCGCGCTGGAACTTGTAAAGCTTCTTCCATACCACGGTGTTGCGGATTCCGGTGGCGGACTTGACTACCTGCTCCTCATCGAGCATGTCGCCGTGCGCGCCGAGGAGATGGTGAAGGATCAGCGCGTAGAGCGGGAAGGCCGATCCGTTTGCCGCCAGCCCGCGTAGGGTATCAACCAGACGCCGCTTGTCGCCGTCCTGCGCCTTCAGCGACGCCCACTGGGATTCGAACCATGCGCTGAGGCGCTGCGCCTCGTCCCCGTTTTCGGAGGCTTGGATTACGCTGAGCGGGTTTCCGGGCGTAATCCCGAGGCCGTCGGTGCTGAAGGCAAACGAACCGAGCAGGGCTTGCAGCGGGCTGGAGGCGCCATCGCGTACAACCATGGCGCCCTGCGGGATGGTACCGCTGGCACGGCGGGGGTCGACGGTCCGTTCGAGCCATTCGGCGCAGCGCCCGGCCAGCCAACGCGATTGCATGCGGTTGCGTGCGGCGCGATCGGCATCTGTGCCGAAAAAATGCAGGTCGGCCCCTTCCGGTGGGAGCAGAAGGCGCGTACCTGCGAGTTTCGAAACCTCGTCAAGGAGGCTGCCGAAGGCAAACAGCGACAGGGTCGGCGTGACAAGGTCGGCCTGATGACCAGGCTTAAGCCAGGGACGGAGAAGGTCGATGACCCTATCAGTACCTGCATTCCGTATGACCCTCATCGTATTTTCATTGCGCGCCCAACATATTGTGGAAATTCTACGAGATTTCGACACAAACGCCCAGGTTCACTATGACGAGTGAGTGGGAAGTTTATCAGACTCGCATTAAGAGTCAGCCTAGGCCTTTAGTCCTTCCAGCGCGGGGGGACCAAAGACCCTGGAGACTGCAAGCCTGGCACCCTACACTGAGAATGTCCCATTAGCCTGTGTAGCCTGGGGGATTGGCCCCGGGGTATCCACGATCCCGCCTCAACGGGGTCCCGCCACGGGAAACGACTAACACTCGTTTCCCGTTTTTTATTGCCCGGCCGAAAG
>JAUYSA010000487.1 GCA_030696545.1 Hyphomonadaceae bacterium | reverse complement strand
GAGAAGAGCGTGACGCGGCTGGCGCAGCACAACGGCTATCGCGACCGCGACTGGGAGACGCGCGCCGGCACGGTCGAGCTGCGCATCCCCAAGCTGAGGAAGGGCAGCTACTTCCCGGGCTTCCTCGAGCCCCGGCGCATGGCGGAGAAGGCGCTCACCGCGGTGATTCAGGAGGCCTATATCCAGGGCATCTCGACCCGCTCCGTTGACGACCTGGTAAAGGCGATGGGGATGAGCGGCATCTCGAAGAGCCAAGTTAGCCGTCTTTGCGAGGAGATCGACGAGCGGGTCCAGGCCTTCCTCGACCGGCCGATTGAAGGCGACTGGCCCTATCTCTGGATCGACGCGACCTATGTGAAGGTGCGCCAGGCCGGACGGATCATCTCGGTGGCGGTCATCGTCGCCGTCGGCGTCAACAGCGATGGAAGGCGCGAGGTGCTGGGCATGGATATCGGCCCCTCCGAGGCCGAGACCTTCTGGACGGCCTTCCTGCGCAAGCTGGCGCGGCGCGGCCTGCGCGGGGTGAAGCTCGTCGTCTCCGACAGCCATGAGGGCATCAAGGCAGCCGTCTCGAAGGTGCTGACCGCGACCTGGCAGCGCTGCCGCGTCCACTTCATGCGCAATGCCCTGGCTCATGCCGGCCGCAGTGGGCGGCGCGTTGTTTCGGCCTTCATCGCCACGGCCTTCGCCCAGGACGATGCGGCTGCCGCCAGCCAGCAATGGCGCAGGGTCGCCGACCAGCTCAGGCCGACCGTCCCCAAGCTCGCCGCCCTGATGGACACGGCCGAGACCGACGTGCTGGCCTACATGACCTTCCCGACGCAGCACCGCGCCAAGCTGCACTCGACGAACCCGCTGGAGCGCCTCAACGGCGAGATCAAGCGCAGGACCGAGGTCGTTGGCATCTTCCCCAACGAGGCGGCGATCACCCGGCTCGTCGGCGCCATCCTGCTCGAACAGAACGATGTGTATGGACCACCCCCGCTTTGCAAGGACGTTGGTTCGTCTCAGGCACGACCAGTGCTTGCTGTCGTGTATCCGGCCTTGCAGCGCGATCGATCGACCGCAGGCCCTGATGATCTTCGCGGATCGACTGCCAGACAAATGGACGAGCTGTGGCGCTCGCATCGTTTCTTGGGCGTCTGTCGACCCCGGTCCGACCGGTGTGCCATCAACATTCCGCTACCCTCGCAAGCCAGACTCCCGAGCGGCTGGGGTCTGTTCGGTTACGCGGCACTCACCGCTGATCGGTAAGCTTCATCGCGAGATAACATCGCCCACACGACCCGGGCTGTCTTGTGCGCCAGGGCTGTCGCGGCAACTGGGATCGGTCGACGCGCCAGCAGCGGAGAAAGCCACGGACGCGGGCGCAAGTTGGGCCGGTTGACCGCTCCGACGATCGCGCGCGCTCCGTGGATGAGGAGTGTGCGCAGATAGCGGTCACCGCCCTTGCTGATGCGTCCGATCCGCTGCTTGTCACCGCTCGACGCCATGCGCGGCGTCAGGCCGAGCCAAGCCGCAAAGTGTCGGGCCGATCGGAACTGCCGCCCATCGCCAACCGCGGCCACCAAGGCCGAGGCCGTCAATGGTCCGATCCCCGGAACGCCTGCGAGGCGCTTACTGGTCTCGCTGGCCTGGTGCCAGGCAATGATCTCAGCTTCGATGGCGTCAGCCCGCCGGCGTAGATCGTCGATATGCTCGAACAGCATCTCGATCGCAATTCGCGCCGCCGGAGGCACATCATCCGGCCTGGTCGCCCCGAGCCGCCGGCGCAGTTCGTCCACGCGAGCCGCGCCCTTGGCGGCTACAAGCCCGAACTCGCCGAGCAACCCTCGGGCCGCATTGATCGTGGCCGTTCGCTGCCGGACCAGAAGCGAGCGAACGCGATGCAGGGCCAGTACGGCTTGCTGTGCCACCGTCTTGATCGGAACAAAGCGCATGTTTGGCCGCCCAACGGCCTCGCAAATCGCCTCGGCGTCGGCCGCGTCGGTCTTGTTCCTCTTCACGTATGGCTTGACGTATTGCGGCGGGATCAACCGGACCTCGTGGCCGATACGCGTCAGTTCACGCGCCCAGTGGTGCGCACTCGAACAAGCTTCCATGCCGACGATGCACGGGGGCAGCTTCCCAAAGAAGCCGAGAAGCTGGCTGCGCGCTAAACGTCGCCGAACGACAGTAGCCCCCGCACGGTCGACGCCGTGCACCTGAAACACGGATTTGGCCAGATCGAGACCGATGCGCGTGACATTCATGATGGACCTCCTTGGTCATGTGACGCCCTGATCATCCGCCGCCGCTGCGGGGGTGGTCCATGCCATCAAATGGGCTGTCCAGCGCGCCCGCTACATCACGCTGGAAAGCATCGCGCCGATCAGCGATGATCCCATCGTCAGCCTGCCAGCCGTGGCCGCCTGACCAGCCCGGCCAAAGCCGGCATCGTCGTGGCTCCGAGAAGCTACACCACCATCAGGGACACGACCCGCGGCACGATGCATACTCTGCTGCTGCTCGGCACTAGACAACGCGCTGCGGATTACAGAAACGGGCGCCTACAACTCTTCAAAAAGGCATATGCACGTCGATAGGCGACGGGCAGGCGGCTGCGACGCTTCGGCGAGCACGCAGGGATGAACGACCTGATTGAACTCAGGCGTCTTTTTGATGAGGTAGGCGTATCCCGCCCCCAGAGCCGCCAATGTCGCCACGCCGCCAGATATAATGACAAATTTCATTGGTCGCTGCTCAGATTGAGCGGGTCTGTTACCACTTCAATCTGAAATTTTCGCTTACCCATTGTCAGATTTGGTCGTCGCAGGCGAGGGCGCGACCGATTTCACGACCCAGTGCGTGATCTCTCCGACAATTTCGTGACGGTAATCGAGATTGCTGGCTTTGTTGCGCGCTTCAAGCGCATCATCGGCTTCAATCACGACAGTGACAGCGCGGGTGATTTCCAGTCGACGGCGAAAGAACCCATGTTTTTTGCTCCCTAAACGCAGGCAGGGTCAGCTCTTTCCGTACGGCATTCAACTATGTCTTTTCACCTAGACGGTCGGGCAAACCGTCTCTAAGGGACCGGAAACGGGGGCATCGTGCTACATTGACATCCGAACCAGCTGCACCTTCCGAGCTTTCTCTTTCGTCGAGCAAGGCGTTCACTGTTCTTACTGATGCCATGCCGCATATGGTATGGACAACGCTTCCGGATGGTTTTCACGATTATTATAATGCACAGTGGTATGAATTCACTGGCATGCCGCAAGGATCGACCGATGGAGATGCTTGGAACGGGATGTTTCATCCGGACGATCAAGATCGCGCCTGGGCGCGGTGGCGTCATTCGCTCGCGACCGGCGAGCCATATGAAATAGAATATCGGCTTCGTCATCGTTCGGGCGAGTATCGGTGGACGCTGGGGCGCGCGCGACCGATCCGAAACGACTCTGGTCAGATTGTCAGATGGATCGGTACCTGTACCGATATTGACGAAGCAAAACGCACGGCTGAGCAAAACGAGCTTTTGAGCCGTGAGCTCAGCCATCGCATTAAAAATATCTTTGCGGTCATCAGTGGACTGATTGGCCTATCCGTGCGGGAGTTTCCTGGTTGCAAGGCATTTGCGTACTCGCTCCGCGAGCGCATCGCCGCCCTTGGACGGGCTCATCAATTTGTGCGCCCCTATAACGAGGAATCGAAGCCTGCAACGAGCCGAACGACCCTCAAGGGTCTGCTAACTGACATCTTCAAACCTTACCCCGCCTCGGAAACCGGGCGGTTGCGATTGTCCGGCGATGATCTGGTCGTTGACGATCGCGGGGCAACGCCAATTGCGCTTGTCTTCCATGAGCTGGCGACCAATGCCGCGAAATATGGAGCCCTCTCGTCGGACGAAGGAACAGTGACAGTTGAGATTGCCCGGCGCGGCGAAGCGGCGATTCTCACATGGCAAGAACAGGGTGGCCCGGCGGTTGAGACACCGCCGACCCGCAGCGGGTTTGGGTCGCGGTTGACGAAGCTCAGCATCGTCGATCAGTTGGGCGGCAGCATCGATTGGGAATGGCGACCGGAGGGCCTATTCGTTACGATTGAGGTCGAGCGGGGGCGTTTGGCGCGCGGTATGATCGAGGCTTAAGGATCAACGTATGGCCCGCCCCTCTGCAAGGGTTATTCTCGAATGGCGCGTTCGGGTGCAGTCACCGACAAAGCCGGCCATGCGTTCCAATCTCAGGCCGGCCGGGTATTCCGCTTTGAAGCCGGCCACCCTTGGCGTCATTCGCATGGGTCTACAGGATGGTGTTTTCTATTGCTTTGCGATACGTCAAAACGATTGTGATCGGTGATTGAATTGCTGATTTTTTCGCAGCGCCGCTTGAAGGCGGATAAGAACGAATTGCTCAATCCTCAAAGTACGCTGCAAGATGCGAACTGCCTGACCTCCGCCAATAATCCAGGTGAGGACGCTGACCAAACAACCGACCGCTGCGCTTCCCAGCATGTCGAACGGAAAATGAACCCCGACGTAGATGCGTCCCCACGCGATTATCAGGCCAAGCAGAGCGGCGGCTACCCCTATCCGTCGCGCCGTGCCCGAGGCTCCCAAGAGGCTAAATGCGACCGCCCAAACAACCGTCAGGTGATCGCTTGGAAACGATGGATCGGGTTGATGGGCGATCAACTGCCGACCGAGCCCGATCACGAATGGCCGCGGGTGCGGCCAGACCAAACCCAAAGCTTGATTGAGGAAGAGGCCTGCTGACGCCGCTATACCAGCGACAAGCAATGCGTGGCGCAGTCGGCGTCCACCGAATATCCAGCCGATTAAGAGGGCTATTGGAACCAGCCAGAACAGCAATTCGGCAGCTGCTACGCCCAGAAGGCGCGCAGCCGCCGAACTGGTCGGACCGGCATTGATCGATAGGAACAGGCTTTGGTTCAACGTTTCGAGCAAGATTGCGGTCCAATTGGTTGAACGAGGCCGACCGGCAACTACATCCCGAATTTGTAGGACAGGCCCGCCATCACGCGGTCATCGGTAGATTTTCCTCGACCAAGGCCCACCGGAACCAGCCCTTTCGTCCTGCCGTAGTCCGCATGGGTATATTCGAGCCTGGCGACGAGATTGTCTGTCAAGGCCCGTTCGACGCCTGCGCCGGCGATCCACCCTGTTTGCGTCTTGGTCCTGGCTATCAGACCGGATGTGGTTATCTGCTGATCTCGAAAGGCGAAGCCGCCTGTGCCGTAGACCAACCAGCGATCGATCGCGTAACCGGCGCGCGCTCGCACCGAGCCATCATAGCGCTCGCGAACCTTGGCCGCTCCAGCCAAAGCGTTCGATTTTGCTCTAGAAGACAAGAGGGCGGCATCGGCCTCGAGTCCGTAGACGATCGGCCCGAGTTGAACGTTGTATCCTGCGTATCCGCCGAAAGCCCCGCGGGATCGTGTGTTCTTGCGTCCGCCGAGCCCCGTCGTGCCAGAGCCTTGCGTGCGATCGTAACCGCCTCCCAGCCCAATGTAGGGCCCGGTCCAGTTGTACGGCAGGGAACTGTAGGCAGCGGGAGCGACGGGAGCGCCCTTTCGGCTCGGAAGATCGGCGGCATGAGCCGCTACGACTGCTGCCACCGAAGCAGCTATGGCAATGGGAAGCGCCTTGATCGACATGGGTAATTAGCTCCACAACAATTGGCCGGACCGACCAAGTGAAGCGATACCCCCCGCGCGACCGCTGGTGGATGTCCTCTTGATTGATAATTCCCAATGTCGGTTTCTTGATTTCGCGGGCTTGGTGCCTTGAAATCTTCGTAATTCTCCAGCCAGCCATCAACAATACCCGGCCCACGCGGCGACCGAGCGAAATGACCCCGATCAAGGAGATCGACATGAATTCCGATCTGCAGCGGCGTGCCGAGCGGCTACTGAACCAGGGTGCCGGCTCCTTACCGGAGCGCGATCAGAAAGTTCTCAACCGGATTGCGAAGCGTGCGCATATCAGCCGCGACCTGGAGCAAGAATTTTCCGCCAAGCTGACCTTCGGCGAGCGCCTCTCGGATCGGGTCGCCGAAATTGGCGGCTCCTGGGGCTTCATCATCGGGTTTGGGGCCTTCCTCGTCGTCTGGGCGATCTTCAACAGCATCATCCTGGCCGCGAACGCGTTCGATCCCTATCCGTATATTTTCCTGAACCTGCTGCTTTCGATGATCGCCGCCATCCAGGCGCCGGTCATCATGATGTCGCAGAACCGCCAGGCGGAGAAGGACCGGCTCGCGGTTTCCCACGACTACGAGGTCAACCTCAAGGCCGAGATCGAGATCATGGCCCTGCACGAGAAGCTCGATGCGCTGCGGATGGATCGCGTCGATGCTGTGATTGCGGGACAGCAGGAGCAGCACCGAATGCTATCGCTGCTGCTTGAGCAGAGACGCGCCGACTGAGGGAACGATCCTTGGCGATCCCGGTGCTCAGATTGCCAAACGGTATAGGCCCGTCCAAGTCACCCCATCCTGCATGCTGTCAGAACTGTCTCACGGTCGGCCTTGAAGCCGAGCCGATGCAGCAACCCAGGAGACGACAATGAATTCTCGCAAGATCATCCCGGCTATCATGGCCGCCACCATCGCTTTCGGCTCGTTCGGCGCGGCGGGGCTGGCCTTCGCCAAGGAAAGCAAGGGCCAGGAAACCAACGAGGCGCAGGTGATGCAGAACGCGAAGATCACCATGCAGCAGGCCATCGCCACCGCCGAGCAGGCCGTGGGCGGCAAGGCGACAGGCTCGGGCATCGAAGACGAGAAAGGCGTGGTCGCCTTCGAGGTCGAGGTGGTCAAGGACGGCGTGCAGCACAAGGTGCTGATCGACACCCAGACCGGGAAGATCACCAAGCAGGTCATGGCCAGCGCCGACAACGACGACGATGGCGACAACGACTGAATTCGGCTGATCGCGTTATCGCGCGATCAACCGGATAGTGGGGCGACGGAGACGGCGGCCGGTGCGACAGCACCGGCCGCTTTCGCGTTCGCGCAGTTTTCCGACGAATTCGTATAGGGCGCGCCATATTGCGGCGATGCCGCATCCGCCAGGGTCAAATAGTGGATCGCAGGTCGCGATTGACCGTGGCGTGGCGACAAAAGTCCGCTGCCTCAGTGAACCAAGCGCTGCTGTCGCGCTGCCCCCCGGCCCCACGGAAGGAGCTTGATCATGCCCCCCATTCAAGACGATCGATCGATGACGATGCTCAACAAAGTGCCCGAGATCACGGCCTATTTCTGGATCATCAAGATTCTCGCAACGACCGTCGGCGAAACCGCCGCAGACCTGCTGGCGACGAAACTGGGTCTCGGCCTGACCGTCACCTCCTATGTGATGGCAGGCCTCTTTCTCGCGGCACTCGCCTTTCAGCTCAAAGCCAAGCGCTACATCCCGTCGGTCTACTGGTTGGTCGTCGTGCTGATCAGCGTGGTTGGCACGCTGGTGTCCGACAATCTCGTCGATGGCATGGGCATCAGCCTTCCGGTGACATCGATCAGCTTCGCCTTGATCCTCTCTGCCGTGTTCATGTTTTGGCAGCGCAGTGAGCACAGCCTGTCCGTGCACACGATCCAGACGACCAAACGAGAGCTGTTCTACTGGGCCGCAATCCTTTTCACCTTTGCGATGGGAACCTCGGTCGGCGACCTGATGGCTGAAGCGATGGGCCTGGGCTACGGACCAGCTGCGCTCGTATTCGGAGCGATGATCGGGTTTGTCGCTCTGCTGCACTACCGCTTCAAGATGAACGCGATCCTGTCGTTCTGGCTCGCCTACATCCTGACCCGTCCTCTCGGCGCATCGACGGGAGACCTGCTGGCCAAGCCGGTTAGCGCAGGTGGACTGGGACTGGGCACCATCGGCACGAGCCTGCTCTTCCTGACCGTCATCGTCGGTGTCGTGGCCTATCTCAGCTACAGCAAGACGGACCGCATCGAGACTACCGCTTCGGAGGCGTGATCTGCGGGCCCGCTTCGTTTTAGACCATGGAATAATGCGTTCGGCCGGCGGGCATCCCGCCGGCCGTTTTCATGTCCGGCCGGCTTTCCGACAAAATCGTATAGGTCGCGCCATCTCGCCACACAACGCCGTGCGCGACATTGGCCTCAGTCATCCGATGGGAGCTCGCCATGTCGAGACGTCAAGGAGCCGAACGCAACCATAGTTCGGCGCAACCATGGCCGGTGAGACGCGCTAGCGCCATGACGTCGCGGCTCACGCTCGGCGGCGCCGTCGCTCTAGCAGAGCGGGCTTTGGGCGGCCGGGCGATCCGGGTGCGCGGCATCACCCACTGGAGCGCCGCCGCGCTCGTGATCGATATCCGATCGCGGCACGGCATGAGCGTGCTCCACATCGATTTGGCTACCCAAATCATCACGGTCGGGCGGCCGATGTCCGTGATGCATTCAGCAGGCCGGGAGTAATCGCGATGGAGAACACGATGTCGATCACCATCAAGCATCTCAAGCTGGCGCTCGGTTCGACCGAGATCCTGCATGACGTCTCGATTTCGGTGAAGGCCGGCGAAATCTACGGGTTGCTGGGTCCAAATGGCGCGGGCAAAACCACCTCGATCGCGGCCGCTCTGGGCTTGATGCCTGCAACCAGCGGACTTATCCGCGTACTCGGCCATGATCCGGTCAAGGATGGCGTCGAGCTTCGGCGACGCGTTGGGGTCCTGCCGGACCCCAACGGCTTCTATGACTGGATGACGGCGTCAAACTACCTGAGGTTTTATGCAGGCCTCTATGGCGCGCGCCTGTCTCTTTCAGATATCCAGAAGCGCCTGTCGCAGGTTGGGCTCGAGCCCAAGCTCGGCCAGCCGATCGGGCAGTTCTCGCGCGGGATGCGCCAGCGGCTCGGGCTGGCCCGCGCGCTGATCGCCAATCCGGAGGTCCTCGTCCTCGACGAGCCGACCAATGGCCTGGATCCCCGCGGACGGCGAGAAATCCACGACATTCTCATTGGCCTGGCGCGCGATCACGGCGTCAGCATCCTGCTGTGCACGCATTTGCTCGACGATGTTGAACGTCTGTGTTCGCGCGTCGGCATCATCGTCGCGGGTCGCACCGTTGCAGAGGGCGCGATCGCGGACTTGGTCAGGACGCGGCGCGGTCATCGCCATTTCCGCCTGCGGCTCGACGGCGTCTCGCCCAAGGCCGGCAATCGCGAGGGCCACGTCATGGTGCTTGCGCAGGAGGGCGAATGGACGATCGTCGCCGTCGATCCGTCCGTGCCTCCCGAGGCAGCCTGGAGCGAGATTCTTGCTGCTGGATGGCGCGTGACCGAGATCGCGCGCGAGGGCGGCGGCCTTGAGGATCTCTATCTCGATCTGACCGACAGGAGGGCGGCATGACCATTCACGCGACCATCAAGGCGGCGAGTGAAACTTCGCCCTTCCGCTCGCCCGAAAATATGAGCGCCATCGGCTTGATCGCTCGCAAGGAGGCTGGCGAGATCATCGTAAGTCATCGCGGGCGGGCCTGGCTCCTTGCCATGGTCGGCGTTCTTTCGGGCTTCTCGCTGCTTCTCGTCGGCAGCACCGAACTCAGCCTGCTCGACAACGCTCAGGTGGTGTACGATATGGCCGGCATTGTCATCGCTCTGGGCGCATTGCTGGCGCTCGTCGTCGGTTCGGACGCGTTCGCGGGCGAACATGAGCGCGGAAGTCTCACCCCACTGCTGCTGGCGCCGGTGTCCCGGCACGGCATCCTCGCCGGGAAGATCGGTGGGCAGATGGTGGCGTGGGCCGTCATGTTCATCTTGTCGCTGCCCTATCTCTGGGCCGTCGGCAGTACGGGGCAAAATCTGTTCGGCGCCATCCTCGGACTGGCGCTGTTCGGCACGCCGGTGGTGCTGGCATTCGGGCTATTCTCCATGGGGCTGGGCGCGCGTCTCGGCAGCGTGCGCGCGACCATGATGACGATGCTCGTTGTCCTGCTGCTTGCCGCCAGCCCCTTATTGATCGGACCAAGCCTGCGTCAGTCCACGCTTGGCAGCTGGTTCGACGCGGTCAACCCATTCTCCCATGCCGTCAATGCGCTCGACGCCATGATCATCGATTCGCTCGGCGTCGCGGCGCAGTCCATCCACCTCGTCGCTATCCTCGCTTGGTTGTTCTTTGCCCTCGCTTATGCGGTTCGGCAGACCAACCGTCTCGTTCGCTGAAGGAGGTTCCAATGACCACGCATTCCTCGAAAGGATGCTCTGCTTTGTTCGCAGGGCTCTTGCTGGTCGCGACAGGCGCACTGCCGGCCGTCGCGGAAACCAGCACGATCAGCATCGCGATTTCCCCGGCGACAGCCAACGTCGCATCGCCACAGATGGGAGACCGGCTCGCTTTCAACACCGTCATCCGCAACACTGGCGACAAATCCATCGACGGCCTGATCGCCTGGATCAGCCTTGTCCAGATCGATCAGGGCAAGGAACAGCCCATCGATCTGGAAGACTGGTCAGCGCACAAGGCGATAAGCCGCGCATCGCTCAAGCCCGGAGAGACGATCAGCACGCAATGGCCGATGCGCCTCATCCAGTCGGGTCACTACCGCGTCGTCATCAGCGCGGTCAGTCGAGAGGGGTCGTCGCTGACGCCGAGCCCGTTTGCCGATTTCGTCGTGCGCTCCAAGCCGGTGGTGGAGTCATCTCGTGTTCTGCCCGTGGCACTCGGCCTGCCCTTGCTGATCGGCATGAGCTTCATCGGCTGGCGCAGACGGGGGCGGGATGCCGGATAGCGTTGCTGTTTTGCTCGGGGCAGAGACACGCTGTGAGATCGCCGTTGACTACCATGGAGATAGGATAGGACGACCATGCCGGATCGAGACAATCAGATGAATAAACAGCCAATGTTCAGCTCTGATTTGAGTAGGCGTTCCGTATTTACGAAGATCATGCATGCCTTTTTACTGATCGCGGTCGTACATCAACTTGCCGCCAGCCTGCTGATGGAAGCCCCACGCCCCGGCCGATCGGCTGATATATTCTTCACTTTGCACGAATATGGCGGCTACGCCGCCTTTGGCATTCTCTGTGTATTTTGGATATGGTCGATTGTTCGGCGCGGAGAAACGAAATTGGGCGCGTTGTTCCCCTGGTTCTCCGGCGATCGGATCAAGGCTGTCATCACCGATCTTCGCCTCCACGCTCTCGAACTTCGGCGTCGGCGCTTGCCCGTAGCGGATGATCGACCGCTTGCAAGCGCGATCCACGGACTGGGATTGCTGACTGTCACGCTGATGGCCTTGACGGGCATTTTACCAGCATCGGGCTTGGTTTCGCCGGAATCCGGGCAATTGCTGATCTCGGCACATAAGCTCTTCGCGAACCTGATGTGGGCTTACCTTATCGCGCATGCCGGATTGGCGGTCATGCATGAGGTGATCGGCGAGCGCGTTCTTCCAAAAATGTTCAGCAAGAACGGCTGAGCACGGTTTGACCAACTTTTCAAAT
Source organism: Hyphomonadaceae bacterium (assembly GCA_030696545.1). Classification (GTDB taxonomy): domain Bacteria; phylum Pseudomonadota; class Alphaproteobacteria; order Caulobacterales; family Hyphomonadaceae; genus UBA7672. The sequence continues at coordinate 14,637 of JAUYSA010000487.1, read as the reverse complement.
GGACCGTCCCTATCATGAAGATTCTCGTCATCGAAGACGACAAGACGACGGCGGCCTATATCCAGAAGGGCATGGCCGAGCTCGGGCATGTGATCGATATCGCTGAGACCGGCCGCAACGGCTTGTTGTTGGCCGCCGGCGAGCCCTATGACGTCATGATCATCGACCGCATGCTGCCCGGACTCGATGGCCTTGGAATCGTCAAGACGATCCGGGCGGCGGGTGTGCGAACGCCGGTCCTGTTCCTCACGGCGCTTTCAGGCATAGATGACCGTGTCGATGGCTTCCAGGCTGGCGGTGACGACTACCTCGTCAAGCCCTTCGCATTCGCCGAGCTGGTCGCGAGAATCACTGCCTTGGCGCGCCGTCCGCCGATCAGCGACATTCAAACCGTCCTGAGGGTTGCCGATCTGGAAATGGATCTGTTGAAGCGAAGGGTCTCGCGTGCCGGAAAGGAAATCGACCTGCAGCCGCGCGAGTTCCGGCTGCTCGAATTTCTGATGCAGAACGCAGGCCGCCTGGTGACCAGAACCATGCTGCTTGAGCATGTCTGGGAGTACCATTTCGACCCGCGGACCAACATCGTCGAGACGCATGTCAGCCGGCTGCGATCCAAGGTCGATCGAGACTTCGACAAGGAACTGATCGAAACCATTCGTGGTTCGGGGTATTTGATCCGTGACCCTGCCTAGGCTTTTGCGAACGACGAGCTTCCACTTCGCAGTTCTCTATGCGCTCGTTTTCATGGCGTCCGTCGGGATTCTCGGCGCGATCGTCTATGCGACGGTCAGGTCCGCGCTCGAGAAACAGATGGCGCAACGGATTGAGGTCGAGGTCGAGACCCTTGCCCAGGAATACCGTTCGCAGGGGCTTGAGCATCTAATTGCATCTATCTCGGCTCGTCTTACCGCCCGAGAGCGCGACGCCCTAGAATACACTTTGGTTGCGGCCGACAAGGGCATCATTGCGGGGCGAAAGCTGGCTCTCCCCCCGAATGATGGCTGGTCGATCATCGTGCCGCCCGCCGAGACACGTAACGCTGATGACGAGGCGTCGTCCTTTTTCCTTCGAACCGTCACGTTCGAGGGCGGCGTTCGTCTCGCCGTGGCCAACGACCTGGACTGGATCGACGATGTCCAGGAGGCCATCCTCTCGACTTTTGCCTGGGCGCTCGGAGCGACGCTTATCCTCGCACTTGCAAGCGGGCTGTGGCTTAGCGCGCGCTTCCTGCGCGGTCTCGATGGAATGATCAAAACCGCTGCGGCGATTGTCGCCGGCGATCTAACAAGCCGCGTGCCGGTTTCTACACGCAACGACGATTTCGACCAGCTCGGCCGCGCCTTCAACAGCATGCTCGACCGGCTTGGCGTCTTGATGGACAGCCTCAAGCAGGTCTCGAACGACATCGCCCACGACCTCCGCACACCGCTTTCGCGCTTGAAGCAGAATCTGGATGAGACTGCGCGCGGCGCTGCCACAAGCGATGAGATGCGCGCTGGCATCCTGAATGCGACGCTGCAGGTGGACGAGATCCTCTCTACATTCTCCGCTCTGCTCCGGATCGCCCAGATCGAAGCTGGCACCCGCCGCGCGGGGTTCTCCCCGGTTGATTTATCGGAACTGACCAGATTGCTGACAAGCGACTACGCTGCTGTCGCCGAGGATCGCAGACAAACGATCTCGACAACGATCGAGCCCTCGCTCTGGATCGAGGGCGACCGTGACCTGCTGACGCAATTGATCGTCAATCTCGTCGAGAACGCCATTCGCCATACGTCGGATGGCTCGCGAATCTTGGTTGGTTTGGCCAAGCGCCAGGACGACGTCACACTGACGGTCAGGGACAACGGCCCGGGCGTTCCGGACGCGGAGCGAGAGCGGATCTTCCGGCGGTTCTATCGCCTGGAACAGAGTCGCACCACCACCGGAAGCGGCCTCGGGTTGAGCCTCGTCGCCGCGATCGCCGAACTCCACGGAGCGAGCGTGACCGCGCAGGACAATAGCCCGGGACTCCGGATCGAAATTCATTTTCCACTGAAGGCTGAAGCATGAGCTCGTTCGTGAATGGTTATGTCCAGCCTCTGCTGGCTTTCTCGGGCCAGAACGTCTGGCTCGTCGCCTTCATCGTGTTCGTCGCTGCCCTTTCGGAAGCGATCGTGTTGATCGGCGCGATCATTCCCGGGACAGCCATCATCCTGGCTGCGGCGGCAATCGTTGGTGCAGGCCACCTCTCTGTCTGGCCGGTCCTGATCGCGGCCATTGCCGGAGCAATCGTTGGTGACGGCATCTCCTATTGGATGGGGCATCACTACAAGCACCGGATCGTGCGCATTTGGCCTTTCAGTCGCTATCCGGGCCTTCTAGCAAAGGGAGATGCCTACTTCGAAAGCCACGGCGGCAAGAGCGTCTTCATCGCGCGATTCCTGCCTGGTGTCCGCGCCGTCGTGCCGATCTCGGCAGGGATGGCTGGAATGACCGTGGCCCGGTTCTACGCCGCCAATGTGTCCTCTGCGCTAGTCTGGGCTCCCGTCCACGTCCTCCCGGCAACGGCGCTGGGAGCGTCGATGGCGATCCTTGGCGATGCCAGCGGCCGTCTCCTTCTTGTTCTGGTGGTCGTCGGCCTCGCCGTTGCGGGCGCGGTCCTGTTGGCATGGCTGGCCTGGTCGAGAGTTTTGCCTTTGCTCGGCGTTTGGCAGGAACGCCTGCTCGCGTGGGCCAGAGGCCGAAACGGCGGGTTCGCATACACCATTCGACGCTTGCTGGACCCCGATATTCCTGACGACCGAACCGTGGCGTTGCTGGTTGCCGGATTTGCAGTCGTGCTGCTCGGCTTCGTCAATCTTGTCGAGGACGTCGTGGCTCGCGGCGAACTCGCCCGCGCCGACCTGGCCATCAGCAATCTTATTCAGAGCCTGCGCATCGATGCCGTCGACCGCATTATGATCGTCGTGACGAGCTTCGGGGACGGGGTCGTGATCGCGGCGCTGGCGGTGCTCACATTGATCTGGCTGGCTTGGCGACGCAGTTGGCGCCTGGCTGGTGGCCTGGCGATCCTGCTGATCGCGACCGCCGCCTTTGTGCCGCTTCTCAAGTCAACGATACAGATCGCTCGGCCGTTGGCGATGTATAGCGGCGCGGAAGCTTATAGCTTCCCCAGCGGGCATGCGACCTTCGCTGCGACATTCTTCGGTTTTGTGGGCTGGCTGACACTGAGAGGCCTGTCAGGACGATGGCGCTGGTTACCCATTGTCCTGGCTGCAGGCACTGTCGGCTTGATCGCAACATCGCGCATCTATCTGGCGGCACACTGGCCCTCCGACGTCCTCGCCGGGACGATCTTCGGTCTCGGCACGACACTGATCGTCGCTCTTGTCTTCCGGAAGGACGACCTGACGCAGGCGCGTCCCGCATGGCTCGGCCTTGTTTTGTGCGGCGCTTTCCTGGCGGTCGGTTCGCTTCACGTTTATCGAACGCTTCCGGCAGCCGAACAACGGTATGTGCGATCATTGCCGCAGGTGGCGGCGACCAAGGCGGAATGGGAAACATCGGCCTGGGCGACTCTACCGCAGCATCGCATCGACCTCGAGGGGGACACCAAGGAGCCGATCGTTCTGCAATGGGCCGGGTCGCCTGCCGCGCTGCAAAGTGCGTTGGAGAAAGAGGGGTGGTCAGTCCCGAAACCGTGGTCGATCAATGTCTTGGCGACGTTTCTGTCGCCTCGACCGGTGCTCGCCGAAATGCCGGTCGTGCCACGCCTCAGCAGTGGCCAATCCCCTGTCCTGACTCTGATAAAGATGTCCGCGGATGGAGCGACGCGTCGCGTGCTGAGCGCCTGGCCGACACCACTGGCGATCTCCGACGTGAAAGCGGCGCCAGTGCTGGCGGCATCCGTTGTGACCGAGACCTTGTCGCAGCCACTGAACCTGCTGGCGCTGCCGCGTTCTGTATCGGTGTCACCTAATGATACGAACCTCTTTGAACGTCTCGGGCAGACAATCGCGGTGCAACCACGAGTTGGAGCCGAGCCTGTCGTTCTCGCCGCAGCCGATTGAGGCGTTTGCCGAGGCGATGCTGTCTCGACCGGCCATCCCAACCCGCTCGATTGGGGAGACCGCGGGCCGCATTGGGAATTTGTAATGAACTGGACAAGCCCGCCTCATCACGGCGGGACTAGACCATTCCTCATGGCCGCGCTGGCGACCAGTCAACGCCACGGAGATCCATCATGGCAGTCTCGAAGAACACCTCAGTCACGTCATCTCGCAAGCGCTGGATGGCGTCCGCCGCAGCGCTGGCCATGTTGGCCGGCGGCTCCTACGGCGTCATGACTTTCTCAGGTGCGCACGACGCGCGCGCCGCCCAGGTCGTTACCAGCGACCTCGCAGCCCAGGCCATGCCGTCCTTCTCGACGGTCGTGCAGCGGGTGAAACCCGCCGTCGTCTCGGTGAAGGTCGAGCTCGGCTCCAGCATCACCAAGACCGCCGATCTGTCCGAACAGCTCGACAATCTTCCCCCGCAGATCCAGGAATTCTTCAAGCGCTTCGGCCAGCAGGACCAGTCGCCGGCGTCCCCTCGCGGGCGGCAGGCGCCGGCCGTGGCGCAAGGTTCGGGCTTCTTCATCTCCGCAGACGGCTATGTCGTGACCAACAATCATGTCGTCGAGAATGCCAAGGGGGTGACGATCACCCGCATCGATGGCACCGAGCTCGTGGCCAAGGTCGTTGGCACGGATCCGAAAACCGATCTTGCGCTGCTGAAGGTCAGCGATAGGGGCGACTATCCTTTCGTCGCACTCGCTCGCGAGGCCCCGATGGTGGGCGATTGGGTCGTCGCGATCGGCAATCCGTTTGGCCTCGGTGGCACGGTCACCGCCGGGATCGTCTCGGCGCATGGCCGCGATATTGGGTCGGGACCCTATGATGACTATCTCCAGATCGACGCCCCCATCAACAAGGGTAATTCGGGCGGGCCGACCTTCAATCTCAAGGGCGAGGTGGTCGGCGTGAACACCGCGATCTTCTCGCCGTCGGGCGGCAGCGTCGGCCTCGCCTTCGCCATCCCCGCCTCCACCGTCACCTCGGTCGTGGATCAACTCGAGCACGGCGGCAAGGTCAACCGCGCCTATCTCGGCGTGCGCGTGCAGCCGATGACGCAGGACCTTGCGGACGGTCTCGGATTGCCGACAGCCGCCGGTGCGCTCATCGATTCCGCCGAGCCTGGCACGCCGGCAGCCATGGCGGGGCTGAAATCGGGCGACGTCATCACCAGAATGAACGGCGTTGCGATCAAGGACGCTCGGGAGTTGACCCGCAAGGTCGGCGCCATGAAGTCGAACGACAAAGCTGAATTCACCTATCTGCGTGATGGCAAGGAGCAGACCACGAAAGTCGCGCTCGCGGTCCAGAGCGACGAGGGGCAGGCCAAGGCCGACGCTTCGTCCTCCGATGCCAAGTCGATCCTCGGCGTGAAGCTCGCGCCTGCGAAGGCCGTGCCGGGTGCCGGTGATGTCGGTGTGGTTGTCGTGGGAGTCGATCCCAACGGCCAGGCAGCTGCAAAGGGGCTGTCCGAGGGCAGCGTGATCCTCGAGGTCGGGGGAAAGCCGGTCGAGAGGCCCGAGCAGGTCAAGTCGGGTCTGGAGCAGGCTCGCAAGGACGGAAAGAAGGCCGTGCTTTTAAAGATTAGGACAGAGGATGGTTCACGGTTCATGGCGGTGACATTCGCTGCAGCATAACTGATTGTCGTGCTTGGAGCGTCGTTCTGCGGACAGCCCCCCAAACGCCATCGCAGGATAACGCATCGAGGAGAATGGCGGAGGGCGAAATCCCTCTGCCATTTTTCGCCCCACATTGCTTGTCCAACCAAACCATTATGAAAATCGGCATCTGACATGCTCATGCCGGACCAAATCAGGTGGATTGCATCACATGAGATGCTGCGCTTTTTTGCGTTTTTTCACCTACATACCGACTATGCGGCTCATAGGATGAAAAGATTTCTACTATCGTTAGGCCGACAAAATTTGAGGTTCCGACATAAAGTGTGGGCCGCTTGAACCGTCGGCTGTAATGCAGGGAACCAATCCGTTGGATCAGAAAAAGCATGATACGGCGCTAGTCTTGCAGGGCGGCGGCGCACTGGGAGCTTATCAGGCTGGGGCTATCGGTAGGCTCTCGCAAGAGGGCATTTTCCCCCGACATGTCGCGGGGATCTCGATTGGTGCGATCAATGCTGCCTTGTTTGCAGGGAATCCACCTGCCCGCCGCGCTGAACGCCTAGAGGCGTTTTGGCAGAAGATTACTTCGGCGACCGCGTGGCCAGGTATGTCCTCTTTCGGTGCAGGAATCGCGTTGACAATGGGTGCGCCCGGATTCTTCAGGCCGCGCCTACTCCCCACCATGGCGGTCGCTGACGCATCGCAAGCGAGCTTCTACGATACCGGGCCTCTGCGCAGCACCCTAGAAAACCTAGTAGATTTCGACCTATTGAACGATGGATCGGTGCGTTTTGTGATCGGAGCCGTCGATGTGGCTACTGGCAATTTTGTCTGGTTCGACAATGCCGAACAACGCATCCGACCAGAGCACGTCATGGCGTCGGGCGCTCTGCCGCCCGGATTTGCACCTGTCGAGATTGAAGGTCGGTTCTACTGGGATGGTGGGCTCGTGTCGAACACACCTCTTGAGAGGGTGGTTAGAACTCGGCTCGCAAATCGCCCACTCGTCGTATGGCAAGTTGACCTTTTCCCGGCGGCCGGTGCCGTGCCACGCTCGATCTGGCAGGTCGAGGCGCGCGAGAAGGACATCCGGTATTCCAGCCGGACCCGTGCGGTGACTGATTGGATGGTGCACGAACACGATCTCGCGGTCGCACTTCACTCCCATAAGGATAGATTGCCAGAGGACTTTCGCTTGCATCCTGCCATTGAGCCTCTGCTCAAAGCTCCGCCGCCGGCGCCATTAACGCTGATACATCTCATCTACCGGTCAAACCCGCGCGAGTCGGGAACCAAAGACTTTGACTTCTCGCATGACGTAATGATGTTGCATTGGTCGGCAGGTGCAATGGATGTAGAGCGAACCCTGTCCCATCCCCGACTTTGGGGGCATGATGTCGATCGGCCCGGAACGCATGTTTTTGACCTAGCAAATGTGACGGAGTGAGTAGGATGACCGAGGACGAAGTCCGGGCACGAGCATTCGCGATGCCATTGACCAGCCCAGCATTTCCACCGGGTCCTTATCGTTTTGTTGATCGGGAATTTCTGGTGATCACATACCGTACCTATCCCGATGCGTTGCGCGCAGTCGTCCCCGCTCCGTTGGAGGTTGACGAACCAATGGTCAAGTTCGAGTTCGTCCGCATGCCTGATTCTACGGGCTTTGGCGACTACACCGAAAGCGGACAGGTTATTCCGGTCAGATTCAGGGACCAAAACGGCGGCTATGTCCACGCCATGTATCTGGATGACGAAAGCCCGATAGCCGGCGGACGCGAGATCTGGGGTTTTCCAAAGAAACTCGCCCAGCCGCGCCTGCGGGTCGAGAAGGATGCGCTAGTGGGCACACTGGATATGGGGTCGTTGCGCGTCGCCAATGCGACGATGGGCTATAAGCACAGGCCTATGGACCAGGCAAAAGCGAAAGCGGCCATCGCTGCGCCAGCTTTTCTCTTGAAGATTATTCCTCATGTTGATTGTACGCCGCGCATCTGCGAGCTCGTAACCTACAAAGCTGAGGAAGTGGTAGTGAAGGGAGCATGGGAAGGCCCGGCACGCCTCGAACTTTTTCATCATGTACTAGCGCCCGTAGCCGATCTTCCAGTACTTGAGGTCATTTCTGCAATTCACATCCTGACCGACCTGACACTTGGCCTTGGCACGGTCGTGCACGATTATCTGGGGTAACCGAAATGACAGTTACAAAACATACGATCGCAACGCGGTTTTTGCACATGGGTGTGGCGCTGTTGGTCCTGTGGCAACTTGGTGCAAGTCTGGTGATGCAGGGTCCGGAGGGAACTCAGACCGGGGACCTGCTTTTTTCTGCTCACAATTACGTTGGACTTGCGACACTCGGGCTTCTGCTGCTGTTCTGGTTGAACGTGGCAGTCCGGCGACAGGGATCGCCCTCGGCTGCGCTTTTCCCGTGGTTTCTTGCAGAGCGACGGGCTGACGTATGGTCAGATATCCGCAGGCACGCTGCAAGCATGAAGAAGCTGCGGTTCCCGCCCCATGAAGACAGCTCGGCACTCGCATCGGCCATTCATGGGCTAGGCCTTTTGCTTATGACGCTTATGGCTGCAACGGGTGCGACATGGTGGGTGACGCAGCCCTCGGCCACTGCGGGCGTTTTTCGTGAAGCGCACGCACTCTTGGCAAATCTCGCCTGGGTCTATCTGATCGCTCATGGTGGGCTAGCGGTTTTGCACCACCTGCGGCGCGAGGCATCACTTGCAAACATGTGGTCGTTGCGACGCCCAAACTGAAGGCTTCCTGACATGAATCTCACGGACAAGATCTGCATCGTCACGGGTGCTGCCAGCGGTATCGGCAAGTCGATCGCGGCCCGCTATGTCGCCGGCGGCGCACTGGTAGCAATCGCGGACCTGAAGCAGGACGCCGCCGATGCGACGGCCGCCGAACTGACAAGCCTCGGTCCCGGCCACGCCATCGGGGTCGCAATGGACGTGACCAGCGAAGACCAGGTGAATGCTGGGGTCGCGCGGGTTGTCGCAGAATGGGGCGGCGTCGATGTGCTGGTCTCGAACGCCGGGATCCAGATTGTGCATCCGGTCGAAGACTTTCCGTTCGAAGACTGGAAGAAGCTGCTCGCGATCCACCTCGATGGTGCATTTTTGACGTCGAAGGCTTGTATTCCTTCGATGAAGTCGCGTGGTGGCGGCGCCATCATTTTCATGGGTTCAGTCCATTCACGGGAAGCGTCTCCGCTGAAATCGGCTTATGTCACGGCAAAGCACGGTCTTCTCGGCCTTGCCCGCGTCATCGCAAAGGAAGGCGGCAAGCACGCGATTCGCGCGAACGTGATCTGTCCCGGATTTGTTCGTACACCCTTGGTGGACAGGCAGATCCCCCAGCAGGCGAAGGAACTCGGCATCACGGAAACCGAAGTGATCGAGCGCGTCATGCTGGGCGAGACCGTGGACAAGGAGTTCACGAGAGTCGAGGATGTTGCTGAGATCGCCTTCCTCTTTGCGGCGTTCCCGTCGAACGCTCTGACGGGGCAGGCGCTGAACGTCAGCCATGGCTGGAATATGTCCTGAGGAGAGCCAGGGATGTCAGGCCGATTTCAAGTCGGCTTCGTGAGCCATGGCGCCACCGAAGTCTATGCCATGAGTTCAGGCAAGTCATTATCCGCCTGCGCCCCAGCCGGACCATCCGTGGAGCATAGGGCGGGTGCATGGACCGCGCATCGCAGGCCATGACGGCGGGGGCGAACGCGCTATGCGGATCAACACCGCCCTACCCCCGGCGGATCGTTCCATTGATCGTTGCGCTGGCCATGTTGATGGAGACAACGGACGCTACGGTGCTCGCGACGGCGTTGCCGGTTCTGGCTGTCGATCTTTCGGTACAGGTACTGTCACTGAAACTCGCGCTCTCGACGTATCTCGTGGCATTTGCCGCCATGGTGCCCGTCTCCGGATGGCTGGCGGATCGCTTTGGCGCCCGTCGCGTGTTCATCATCGCTATGATTACCTTCCTCGCCGGATCGGCGCTTTGTGCGGCGCAAACGACCCTGACGGGCTTGGTCCTCTCGCGCGCAGTCCAGGGGATGGGCGGTGCCATGATGGTCCCCGTCGGCCGAATGCTCGTTCTGCGCGGGGTCGCAAAAGTGGACATCGTCCAAGCCCTCGCCTGGGTCACCGTGCCAGCCCTGATAGGCCCGGCGCTCGGTCCGCTTGTCGGGGCCGTCGTTACGCAATCGCTGGGCTGGCGGTGGATTTTTCTCATCAATCTGCCGATCGGGGCGGTGGCCGTCGGTCTGGCGATCTGGCTAATCCCCCCAACGCCGCTCGAGCCTGTCAAACGCCTTGATGCGATAGGCTTGGTGCTATCGGCAACCGGCATTGGATCAACGCTATTTGGCCTATCGTCCCTCGGAGAACACCTTCTGCCAATGCCGGTTGCCGTAGGTGCCATGCTCTTCGGCGTTGCAGCGATGGCGGTATATTTCTGGCGATCGCTAGGCCGCGATGACGTGCTGTTTGATGTTCGTCTGTTGCGCCACCACGCCTTCTCGGTCGGCGTCGTCAGCGGCACGATCTTCCGGATGAGCGGCGGCGCGGCGGCATTCCTTCTACCCTTACTGTTTCAAGTTGGGCTCGGCCTATCCATCCTCGTCTCGGGGTTGCTCAGTGGCCTATTTGCATTAGGGGGCCTGTCGATGCGGGCGTTGGCACCCCGAGTGCTCGACAGATTCGGCTTTCGCAACACGCTGATTCTGGGAACAATTGTGAGCGCGACCACCTTCGGCGGTTTGGGATTTGTGCAGGCCGCAAACTATGCCCTGATCGTTCCCTTGGTCGTTCTTGCCGGTTTCGCGCAGGCCTTGGTCTTTACCGGACTAAACGGTCTGGTCTTTGTCGAAGCAACAGAAGTCGAAATGGGACGGGTCACCGGCATGTCGGCAGTTTCACAACAGATCGGACTGACAGCGGGCATTTCGGTGGCGGCTATGGCGCTTCAGTTTGGCAGCAATCCAGCGTCCACCGCTGCACCGACGCTCGCACATTTCCCATTGGCATTTTGGACCATGGCCGCTGTTCTGATGCTGGCAACTCTCAGCATGCTGCGCCTGAAGCACGGCGAGGCGCTTCAGCTTCGCCATAACCCGGAGCACCTGCATCTCCAGCATGACAGGGTCTGACGGGATGAAATGTCGGGTGATGCCTTGCGGTTATGCTGACACCGTAACCCGGCGGGGCTTGCAAAGCGCGCTGCTTTTGACAGCGGCGCTACTGAGCGGATGCACCCCGCAAGGCAATTCCTTCTTCACTCCGGGCGGCCCGGTCGCACAATCGGAACAATCGCACTTCTTTGTCATTGCGGCGATTTCGCTTGTAGCGATCTTGCCGGTTCTCATCCTTACTCCCCTGATAGTCTGGCGGTATCGCCGACACGGCGGCAAAGGGCGCTATGTGCGCGACTGGGACTATTCCCGCATCCTGGAGATGGGAATGTGGGGGGTGCCGGTCCTGATCGTGGCGGTACTGACTATGCAACTCGTACGCAACACGCTGGAGCTTGATCCCTATCGCCCCATTGCCAGCGAGGTCGAACCGCTGCGGGTCGAGGCGGTCGCGCTGAACTGGAAATGGCTATTCATCCTGCCTGACCATGGCATTGCCACGGTCGACGAACTGGCTATACCAGTCGGCGTACCGGTCGCTTTTCGCCTGACCAGTGATAGCGGTATGCAATCCTTTCTGGTCAGCGCCCTTGCCGGACAGATCTACGTCATGCCGGGGATGGCCACGCGGCAGGTGCTGATGGCCGACCGCCCGGGCAGCTTTGCCGGGCGCAATACCCAGTTCAATGGACGCGGCTTCGCCGGGCAGCGCTTCGTCGTTGAGGCGTTGCCAAAGAACGATTTCGAGGCTTGGGTCGAAAGAGCGCGTGATGCAGGACACCCGCTTGAAGCGGGGACTTACGCCGTTCTTGCTAAGCCGTCCTCTGGCAGCGAGGCGGCGCAAGCCCTTGGCGCGTCCATAGACAGACCCCTGCGGTTCGCGCCGGTACAGGCCGACCTCTTCACGACTATCCTGCATCGCTACATGAGGCCGGGCGGGGCCCCGCCGACCGGCACCCCGGGCGCTGTCGTACATTCGAAAACTAACGGGATGCCTCCCGGACACGCCGGAACGCACGGGGCGACGCCATGAACGACTTCGTTGGCCGGTTGACATGGGCGGATCTTCCCTTTGCAGCTGCCCTCGCCAATCCCACGCCGAGTGCGTTGATCGGGGCAGGTGCGGCATTCCTCTTGGTCCTAGGTGCTATCGCCTTGGCGGTCATTCTTACGGCCACCCGGGCCTGGAGTGGGCTCTGGCGTGACTGGCTGACCAGTCTCGATCACAAGCGCATCGGCATCATGTATATCGTACTGGCGCTGGTGATGCTGGCGCGCGGCGTGATCGAAGGCGCATTGATGCGACTGCATCAGGCCTTTGCGCTGAACGGCGGCGGGTTCCTGTCCGAAGACCACTATGCCGAGCTGTTTTCGACCCATGGCACCATCATGATCTTCTTCATGGCAATGCCATTCTTGACCGGGCTGATCAACATCATCGTTCCGCTGCAGATCGGTGCCCGCGATGTCAGCTTTCCGCTCATTAACGCGATCAGCCTGGGGCTGACGGCGGCGGGCGCGGCGCTGGTCATGATCTCGCTGGTCGTCGGGCAATTCTCGACCGGCGGGTGGAGCGGATACCCCCCCTATACCGGCATCGCATTCAGCCCAGGCGAAGGCCCGGACTATTGGATCTGGTCGATCACACTCGCCTCGATCGGAACGACGCTGTCAGGAATCAACTTCGCGGTCACAATCTACAAGGAACGCGCGCCCGGCATGACCTTCATGCGGATGCCGATGTTCTGCTGGACGGCGTTGTGCGTCGCGATCTTGATGATTTTCGCGCTGCCCCCGATCACCGTGGCCAGCCTGATGCTGGCACTGGACCGCACGCTCGGGTTTCACTTTTTCACCGCCGACCTCGGTGGCAACATGATGAATTTCGCGAATCTGTTCTGGCTTTTCGGCCACCCTGAGGTCTACATTCTGGTGCTGCCCGCGTTCGGCGTATTCTCTGAGGTGTTTTCGACCTTTTCGGGCAAACGGCTTTACGGCTACACCTCGCTGGTTGCCGCCACAATGGCGATTGCGATCCTGTCCTTTACGGTCTGGGTGCACCACTTCTTCACGATGGGCGGCAGCGCCTATCTGAACGCGGTGTTCGGCGCAGCGACGATGACCATCGCGATACCGACCGGGGTGAAGATCTACGACTGGATGGCGACGATGTATCGCGGCCGCATCCGGCTCAGCGTGCCCATGGTCTACGCTATAGGCTTTATCATGCTGTTCACGATAGGGGGGCTTACTGGTATTCAACTGGCAAACCCGACGATCAGCTACCAAGTCCACAACACACTGTTTTTGGTAGCCCATTTCCACAACATGCTGGTACCTGGATTGCTGTTCGGCATGCTTGCGGGCTACACCTATTGGTTCCCAAAGGTGTTCGGTTTCCGGCTGGATAATCGCACCGGCTATGCCACCGCGTTCTGCTGGATCGCGGGTTTTACGCTTGTATTCTTTCCGCTTTATGCCGTCGGCTTGATGGGAATGACGCGGCGAACGTTCGACTATACGGTGGCCGCTTTTCAGCCTTGGATGACTGTTTCTGCCGTGGGCGGATTTATTGTCATTCTAGCCTTTGCTTTGCTTGCGGCGCAGCTTGTCGTGTCGGTTCGGCAGCGTGCGCGGCTTGCGGTGCCGGCGGGCGACCCTTGGGACGGCCGCAGTCTGGAATGGTCGGCGCCCTCTCCCCCTCCTGAATGGAATTTCGCCATCATACCTCAGGTTGATGATCGTGACGATTTCGCTCGCCGGAAGGAGGCTGGCATTTTTGTCGCTAGGAATGTCACTTATGAGGATATCGAGTTGCCTAAGAACACCGCCCAGGGCCCCGCCTATGCCGCTTTCGGCACGCTCCTCGGCGTTGCGATGGTCTGGCATATTTGGTGGCTGGCCGGAGCAAGTGTGCTTACCCTTATAGGCCTTGTTATAGGCCGGTCGTTCCAAACCGACCTGACGCGGATCATTCCTGCTGCGGAGGTAGAGGCGGCGGACCGGGCTATCCGCCGCCTACAGCGTGAGACGCCTGCCACCGGGCGCGACGCCGAAGCCACCTTTGCAAACCGCGGCCGCGCCTTGCCAGAGATGGCGCCATGAATTGCGAGACCCCCAATCATCCAGGCCTGAACCTCGGCGCGCTTCATCCAACGGCACACGAGGCCAGCGAGAGGCTGATGTTCGGCTTCTGGGTATTCCTGATGAGCGACCTGATCTTCTTTGGGCTCGTATTCGCTACCTATGCTTCGATGGCAAACTCTGTAGGGCGCGCGAGCGGGCCGGGGCCACAAGATGTATTTAGTCTAACTTCAGTGGCCGCTCAGACGGCGATCCTGCTAATTTCGAGCTATACCTTTGGCTTAGCCAGCCTTGCTTTGAAGTATCAACCTGCGCAATTATGGCGCTGGTTGATGGTGACACTGATCCTCGGGCTGGCGTTTTTGGCATTGGAGGCGCGCGACCTTTTGGGTATGCTGTCGGCAGGTGCGGGTCCTTGGCGCAGCGGCTGGCTTTCGGCCTTCTTTGCCTTGGTGTCGCTCCACGGGCTGCATGTCGCAGCAGGCTGCCTGTGGCTTGCGTTGATGCTGATGCAGTTGCGCATTTTTGGGCTTACCGATCCGGTTGCGGATTCCGATTCATTCCGGCCGGGTATTCCGATTTGAAGCCGGCCACCGTTCCGATCTGATGTCGGCCACCATTCCGATTTGAAGCCGGCCGGGGTTCCGATCAATCTCCGGCCGGTTTTCGGAGAGTTTGGCGTTTT
>JAUYSA010000478.1 GCA_030696545.1 Hyphomonadaceae bacterium | reverse complement strand
GATGTAGGTGGCGATCTCTTCCGTCGAGGCGCCGGCTTTCGGCGTCATGACGGTGATGGGGTCGGCATAAGCAGCAGTGGCCGACATGGCGATGGCGGCGGAAATAATGATGCGTTTCATGACTTTAGTTCTCCGGGTTGTCGTTTGAACGTTTGCGAACTCAACGACCCTGGAGCGTTTCCTTCTGCACTTCGTATCGTCTTGTGCAGTTGCGAGCAGAATTATGCTGCACTGCACTCGTGTCAACAGCACCTACGTAAACTTTACGTAACGGCAGCGTGACGCCAGCCACCTGCCGGTGCAGCGTGCAACCTGATTACGGAGCGGGCAGATGCGTGCAGTCGTGTGCGAGGGTTTGGCGTCGGATTACGCCCGAATCGCCCTGAAAGACCTCCCCCTGCCCGACCCCGGCGAGGGCGAAGTCCGCGTCCGCGTCGAGGCCGCCAGCCTCAACTTCCCCGATCTCCTGATGCTCAAGGGTGAGTACCAGTTCAAACCCACCCCGCCCTTCACGGTCGGGATGGACCTGGCCGGCGTGGTCGATGCGGTCGGCCCCGGCGTCGCCATGCAGCCAGGCCAGCGCGTCGCCGGCGGCACGAAGACCGGCGCTTTCGCCGACTACGCCATCTGCCCCGCCGCCTCGCTCCACCCCGTCCCCGACGCGATGAGCATGGCCCACGCCGCTGCCTACCCCGCCGCCTACACCACGGCCTGCGTCTCGCTCGTCGAGCGCGGCCAGCTCCAGGCCGGAGAAACCCTGCTCGTCCACGGCGCCTCGGGCGGCGTCGGCATGGCCAGCCTCGACGTTGGACGCATCCTCCGCGCGAACGTCATCGCCACCACCGCTTCATCCGAAAAAGCCGACGCACTCAAACTTGCCGGCGCCAACCACGTCATCGTCCTCGGCGACAAACCGGGCGACAATTTCCGCGAGCAGGTCAAAGCCCTCACCAATGGCCGCGGCGGCGATGTGATCTTCGACCCCGTCGGCGGCGACATCTTCGACGAATCCACCCGCTGCATCGCCTTCAACGGCCGCCTCCTCGTCATCGGCTTCGCCGGCGGCCGCATCGCCAGCGTCAACACCAACATCCCGCTGATCAAAGGCTTCTCCGTCATCGGCGTCCGCGCCGGCGAATACACCCGCCAGCTGCCAGAGCGAGGCCGCATAGTCCGCGACCAGATCTGGCGCTGGGCCGCCGAGGGCGTGACAAAGCCGGTCGTGTTCGCGGAGCTGCCGCTCGAGAACTGGCGCGAAGCCTTCGAACTGATGCGCGACCGGCGGCTGGTGGGGAAGGTGATCCTTCGTCCGTAAGCACGCCCTCGTCCTTCGACGGTCGCGCTATGCGCTGCTCAGGATGAGGGCTGCAGCACTGCCAGCAGTTTGTTTAGCCCTCATCCTGAGCAGGCCCGAAGGGCCGCCCGTCGAAGGACGAGGGCGTACTTACTTGGTCCAACCGGCAAGAACAGAATCCGCCGCCGCATCCAGCTCCGCGTCCGTCCACTTCCGGCCCTTGAGCTCCGCCTTCAGCAGATAAGCGATCGGCGCCATGAACAGGCTGCCCAGAAGATCCGGCGGCAAATTCTTGAAGTCGCCCGCCGCAATCCCCGCCTTGCGCAGATCCCCCACCATCCGCGCCACCGCGCGCCCGGCCTCGCCGCCCTCGCGCTCCGCCAGCGCCGACTCCGCAAACCGCTGCCCGAACGCGAACGCATCCTTGTTCGCGCGATACGCAAGATAGATCGCCCGCCACGTCCGCTTCAGCCGCTCCGGCGGCGCCATGCTCGTGTCCAGCCCCTCGCCCGCATTCAGGAACACCTCCTGCTTCATCTGGCGATACGCCGCGATCAGCAGGTCGTCCTTGCTCTCGAAATGGCGATACAGCGTCCCCTCCGCCACGCCAGCCTCAGCCGCGATAGCCGCCGTCGTCGCCGCCGCGAGGCCATCGCGCGCCACGATACGGGCCGCAGCCTGCATCAGCTTTTCGCGCGTCGCCGCGCCGGGAGAAGTAACAGCCGTCATCGCCCCAAAGCGCCTGCAATGGCGCGTCCTGTCAAGATTAACACCGCATCCTGCTTCATCCGCCGCAGCCCCCGTGTCACCGTTATCGAATGAGCGACGCGCGATTCCTTGGCATCGATTTCTCCGGCGGCGCCGCCCCCTGGCGCCCCGTCTGCGCGAAACCCACTGTCTGGATCGCCGCCCTCGAAGGCCCCCGCCTCGCCGACCTCCGCCCCGTCCAGAAACTCGACGGCGACAGCCACCCCTTCGACAACCTCGTCACCCTGCTCGCCGAAGGCCGCTACCGCGCCGCCGCCATCGACGCGCCCTTCTGCCTGCCCGAAGCCCACATGCCCGCAGGCGGCCACGCCCAGCTCCTGCGCGACATCGCCCGCCTCCCCGCCGCAGACGACCGTCCCTTCCCGCGCGGCGCAGACCTCGTCGCCTACGCCACCACGCACGCCCCCCTCGCCAGCGCCAAGCCCGCCCGCCTCACAGAGCGCCAACACAACGCCACCCGCTCCACCCTCTGGAACGGCTCGCGCCCCGGCGCGCCCTTCGCCGCCGCCTGCCTCACGCTCCTCGCCCGAAGCCAGCGCCCCGTCTGGCCGTGGAAGGACGCCCCCGGCATGCTCGTCGAAACCTTCCCCGCCGCCCAGCTGAAAGCCTGGGGCCTGCCCCACGCCAGCTATTCCGACGACGAAGGCCGCCCCACACGCGCAAAGATCATCACCCACCTCGAAGAGAACCAGCACCTGATGATCGCCCCCGACGACCGCCGCGAAATGCTCCGCAGCGCGGACGCCCTCGACGCAGTCCTAGCCGCCTACGGCGCCAAGGCCGCCGCCAACCGCCGCCTCAAATTCGAGAAGCCCGCCAACTGGAAAACCGAAGGCGCCATCGCGATCCACGCCTGATCGCCCCCGGTTTGACTCCCACGCCTCCCCATCCGACACACCACAAGACCAACCGAGGGGACCATCATGCGCGCATTCCAAAAAGTCACCCTCGCAGCCGCCGCCCTGTTCTGGCTTTCCGCCTGCGAAGCCCCCAAACCGCCCACCGCCGAAGCCACGCCCGACCCCGCCATCGCAAAAGTCGAGACCGGCCTTGCCCCCTCTACGCAAGTCCCCGGCGAACCCGTCGAGGCCTGGTCCCTTGCAGACCGCATGGCCTTCCACAAAGTCCCCGGCGTCAGCATAGCTGTCATCAAGGATGGCAAGATCGCCTGGGCGAAAGGCTATGGCGTGCTCGAAGCCGGCAAGGACACGCCGGTCAACCCGGACACCATCTTCCTCGCCGGCTCGATCTCGAAACCCACCGCCGTCATGGCCGCCCTCCGCATGGTCGAGCAGGGCCAGCTCTCACTCGATGCACCGATCAACGACTTCCTGAAATCGTGGAAGCTCCCGGACAACGACTTCACGAAACAGAAGCCCGTCACGCCCCGCATGATCATGAGTCACGGCGCCGGCCTCACCGTCCACGGCTTCCCCGGCTACGCAGCAGGCGCCCCCATCCCCACCGTCCCGCAAATCCTCGACGGCGCGCCACCCGCCAACACGCCCGCCGTCCGCGTCGACAAGCTGCCCGGCGAGAGCTTCCGCTATTCCGGCGGCGGCACCACCATCCTGCAACTCGCCATGACTGACGTGTCCGCCAAGGACTTCCCCACGCTCACGCACGACCTGATCCTCGGGCCGGTCGGCATGACACGCTCGTCCTTCGTGAACCCGCTGCCCGAAACCAATCGCGCCAACGCCGCCACCGCGCATCTCACCGACGGCGCGCCCCTTCCCGGCCACAGCCACACCTATCCCGAAATGGCCGCCGCTGGCCTGTGGACCACACCCAGCGACCTCGCGCGCCTCGCCCTGTCCGTCGTCGCGGCCGCGCGCGGCGACACCGGCGCCATCCTCGGCCCCGACATGACGAAGCAGATGCTCACCACACAGATCGGCACCTACGGCCTCGGCTTCGATCTCGAACAGCCCGGCGACGGACAGGTCTTCTCGCATGGCGGATCAGACGAAGGCTTCGAGGCCTTCCTGTTCTCCTACACAGATGGGCGCGGCGGCGGCGCCATCATGACCAACGGCCAGAATGGCGGCGATCTCGCTTCGGAAATCTGCGTATCGCTCGCCGCCGCCTATGGCTGGAAAGAATGCGCGCCGGAAGTTCGCACAGTGCTAACCCTGACGCCCGAACGCGCCGCGCAATTCGCGGGCGACTACATCGCCAGGATCCTTTTTATTGCTTTATAGGTGTGGACCCTGAAGGTTTGCGTGAAGTTCATTTGCTTGCTAAATTCATA
>JAUYSA010000477.1 GCA_030696545.1 Hyphomonadaceae bacterium | reverse complement strand
CCAGCCGGTCTTGCCAGTTCCTGCGAGGCCGCGCCGCATCTTTCCGTCAATCTCGGCATTGAACAGGATGACCGGCGTCGGGAGATCGTAGTCCCAGATATCGTGTCGCACCGCCTGGAAGTGCCAGCGGTACTTACCGGTCGCCGCCTCGATGGCGATGATGGACGAGCTGTAGAGGTTATCGCCCGCGCGCACAGCGCCGTTGAGATCAGGACCGGCGTTGCCAGTTGAGAAGTAGAGCAGGCCCAGTTCGGGATCGACTGCGGGCGTGTGCCAGACCGTGGCGCCGCCGCGATTCCAAACCTGATTGTCCTTTGGCCAGGTTTCCGATCCGGGCTCACCCGGCGCCGGGATGGTGTAGAAGGTCCAGACGAGCGCGCCGGTTGTTGCGTTGAAAGCCTTCACCCGTCCTCGGGTGGCGAATTCGGCCCCGGCGAAACCGGTGATGACCAGGCCATCGTAGTACAGCGGCGCAGACGTGATCGAATAGCCGTCCTGCCAGCGTTCGGCCTGGGTCTCCCAAACGATCCTTCCGGTCTTGTTGTCGAGCGCGAGCAATTTGCCATTCAGCTGACCAACAAAAATTTTTCCGTCGCCAAGGCCCAGGCCGCGACTGGTCCAGCCACAACAGATCACGTCGATCTCGGCAGCGAGGTTGGCTTCGTACTTCCAAAGTCGGTCTCCAGTTTCGACGTCGTAGGCGAAGACATCGTCGGCGCCGGTGATGATGTAGACGACGCCATCGGAGACGATCGGCTGGGCTTCACCGGAATACTGTGGGCCGACACCGGAACCGTCGAGGCGGGCGCGCCAGACGGCTTTAAGACTGCCCACATTGTCGCGGTTGATGTCATCAAGCGGCGAGTAGCGGCGGTTGAAAGCGTCCCCGCCGTTCGTGGGCCAGCTGCTGGTGGGGAGTTCGACATCCGCAATTGGCGTCGAATTGCTTTTGACAGCGGTCTGCCACGGCGTCCCCGAGCACGCCGCGATCACGGCGACCATCAATGCGAAGCCAGCGCCCGCGCGCCATTGGGAGCTAAAGATCATGTCGCTGGTTCTTCCCTGCCGCTGTCGCGACCCAACTCCCCGCGGGTCCCTCGCCGGCGCAATCTTGCACAATGAGGGGTGCGGTCAATCGGACAGCGGTCTATCGATCTTTTCCTCAGCCGCAACGTCAGCATGCGACGTTCGTCCCAACACACCTGTGCGGTCAGCGTGCTTCGAACGGCGAGGCCGCTTGGCGGCAGCCCCTCGCGCGAGTCGATCTGGGTAGGCGGGAGTTCGGCGATAGCGGACGGTTGTGGATCTCCTTTGTTCTCATCGTTCTGGCAACCGCCCCTCGAACTCTGGCCCCGTGCGCGCATCTTATGGGGAATGCCGCGCCTTTTCAGGGCCTACGCTGCTAGAACAACTGGGGCGTTCAAGACTGCGGCGGCACGCCATTCAGCTTGGCGCACTGAGCAACAAAGATGTTGTTCCCGCGTTGGGGAGGCCTGACCTTACGCGAGACCACGAGCGCGTCGTCGCTATCCTGACTCGCGAGCGAAAATGGCGAAACGCACCGCTCAATGCCCAAGCGCCACGCGCTGGCGTAACAATCGTCGATCTGCTTGCGCCGAGACACGCCTAAACGAGCGCTTCCGTTTCCTTCGCTCCTCGGCGGGATCGGCGCGCACCTGCTCAACAAGCGGACCCACGCTGCGAGCTCCCTGGTCAATGGTCGCTGACGTCAGAATCCCCCTTGGCGTCTCGCAAAATCTCAAGGCTGCCGCTCACCGCGACGGCCGCGACGACGAGCCCGACGATGACGTCTGGAATCCATGACCCCGTCCACCAGACAAGGAGGCCGGCGACGACAATCCCACCGTTTGAATAGAAGTCGTTGATGCTGAAAGTCTGCGCCGCTCGCAGATTGACGTCGTCTGTCTTGAGACCCTTGAGCAGGCGAAGACTGAGAAGGTTCAGCGCGGCGGCGAACATCGCCATCACCATCATGGTGATCCCCACCGGCTCTGGACCGAAGAAGGGCCGCCGCAGCGCATCGAGGAGGACGAGAACGGCAAAGAACATAAGCATGATGCCGGAAAATCGCGCCGCCGCGCGCTTCAGCGTTGCGGGTTTTCCCACCGCAAGCCAGCTGATGGCGTACACCGCTGTATCGGTCAGGTTGTCGATGGCGTTGGCGATCAGGGCGCTTGAATCAGCAACCAATCCTGCGGCGCCGAGCGTCACAAACAGAATTAGGTTCAACAGGAAGACGGCCAGCAGCGTGCGCTTCTGTTTTGAGCCATCCGTTTTGGGCGTCATTTCCGTCATGTCTGGGCCGTTGCAGCTCTAATCACCATTATGATCGCCACGAAGCGATCGTCGCCCACATCGCGCGACTGACTCGACTGGGATCGCTCAGCCGCTAAACTGCACCCTGTAGCTGCTACGGGGTCAATCCATGTCCGAACGCTCGCTTGCAATTGGCGCTCTCGCGAAAGCGACGGACACCAATGTCGAGACGATCAGGTATTACGAGCGGATCGGACTCTTGCCCGAACCCAAGCGAACAAGCGCCAACTACAGGGCGTACGGCCAGGACGAACTGGTGCGGTTGAGCTTCATCCGGCGAGCGCGCGAGCTAGGCTTCACCATCGAACAAATTCGCGCCCTTCTGGACTTGGCCAACAGTCGCGACAACGACTGTTGCACGGTGGATGCCCTAGCGCAGGCACACCTGGCCGAGATTGAAAGCAAGCTGTCCGACCTGAGGGCCCTGCGCCGGGAACTCCGCGATCTCATAGGCCAATGTCAGCGTGGGAAGATTGCCGATTGTCAGATTCTTGCAGCACTTTCACCACGGTAGCGTCGGGTCTCTTTCAATGCTTGACCCTGTAGCCGCTACAGGGTGCATGGTCGCCCCTGGGAATTATCGTGAGGTAGGCTGTGGCCGCGCCAACATCTGTCAAACTTCGCGTCGAAGGCATGGATTGCGCGGCGTGCGCCGTGAAAATCGAAAACGCGATGAAGCGCCTCCCCGGGGTGAGCGACATCAATGTCAGCTACTCGCAGGAGAAGTTGTCTCTCCTACTGGATGCTGATCGCACGTCCGAAAGTGTCATCGACGGCAAGATCCGCGCGCTCGGATACACGCCTGTGCGCGATGAACGTGGCTGGGGTGTCCCGAAACCCGCCGAAAAATCTGACCGGTCGCCATGGTGGCGCACGCAAAAGGGCCGGCTGACATTGGGCATTGGCGCGCTTTATGCCGTCGCGTTCGTCATTGCGCATCTCGCGCCCGACATCGCCGCATGGGCCTATTCGGGCGCGGCGCTCATAAGCCTCGTACCTTTCGCGCGCCGCGCCCTCGCCGGCCTCGTCTCCGGCACGCCCTTCAGCATCGAGATGTTGATGTCGGTCGCGGCGATCGGCGCGCTTGTGATCGGGGCGGCTGAAGAGGCTGCAGTCGTCATTTTCCTTTTCGCAGTTGGCGAATTGCTTGAGACGATTGCTGCTGGACGCGCGCGGGCCGGCATCGAGGCATTGATCAGTCTCGTACCGAAAATCGCCCTGAGGGAAAGCAACGGCAAGATCGAAGAGATCGCCGTCGATGACCTTCGCGTCGGCGACGCCATCGTTGTGAGGCCGGGCGATCGCGTTCCGTCGGATGGGTCGATTGTCGATGGTTCGTCTGAGATCAACGAGTCGCCTGTGACTGGCGAGTCTGTTCCGGTGACTAAGCAGATCGGCGACAAGGTCTTCGCTGGCAGCATCAATACAAACGGCGAGCTGCGCGTTCAGGTCAGCCATGTTGCATCAGACAACACGATTGCCCGCATCATCCACATGGTCGAGGAAGCGCAGGCCACAAAGGCGCCGACGGCGCGCGTTATCGACCAATTCAGCGCCTGGTACACACCGGCCGCGATGATCGCCGCCCTGCTTGTGATCGTCACGCCGCCCCTGCTGTTCGGCGCGGACTGGATGACCTGGGTCTATCGCGGCCTGGCTACCCTGCTTATCGCCTGCCCCTGCGCTCTCGTGATTTCAACACCGGCGGCCATTGCTTCTGGACTTGCGGCAGGTGCGCGCCTGGGGTTGCTGATAAAGGGCGGCGCAGCGCTCGAAATGCTTGGCAAGGTGAAGACAGTCGCCTTCGACAAGACGGGCACGCTGACGGAAGGCCGGCCGCAGGTGACGGACGTATTCGCCGTGGTCGGCGACGAGAATGCCGTCCTCTCACGGGCCGCAGCTGTTGAGCGCACCACCAGCCACCCGCTTGGCGTCGCCATCGTCGCTGAGGCCGTCAGGCGTTCGCTTGAAATCCCCGCCTCGTTTGGAGGTGCGGTTGCGACGCCCGGCAAGGCTGTGACGGCGCGTTTGAAAGATACCTTCGTGTCCGTCGGCTCGCCGCGCTACGCGGCGGAACAGGCAACGCTTGAGGAGCCTCTTGCCCGGCGCATTCGCGAACTTGAGCGGGAGGGCAAGACCGTCGTCGTCTTGCTCGCCGGCAAACGCGTCGAAGGACTGATCGCAATGCGCGACGAGCCGCGGCCGGACGCCGCGAGCGCGATCAGTCAGCTACGCGCCGCGGGTGTTTCGACCATCATGCTGACCGGGGACAACAGCCGCACGGGCGAAGCCATTGCCAGGGGACTGGGGCTCGATGTTCGCGCCGAACTGCTGCCGGACGCGAAACTCGATGCGATCGCCGAACTCAAACAGGCCGGGCCAGTGGCCATGGTCGGGGACGGCATCAATGATGCGCCGGCGCTCGCAGCAGCGTCGGTCGGGATCGCGATGGGCGGTGGGACGGACGTGGCGTTGGAGACCGCGGAGGCTGCGCTGCTGAGAAACCGCGTGACGGGCGTGGTTGAGCTGATCGCGCTGTCACGCGCGACCCTCGGTAATGTCTGGCAGAACATCGCTCTTGCCCTTGGCCTCAAGCTTGTCTTCTTGGGCACGACGCTGTTCGGAGTGACAACCCTTTGGATGGCGATCCTCGCTGACACAGGCGCGACAGTTCTTGTTACAGCAAATGCCCTCCGGCTCCTGCGCTGGAGACCAAAGGACAGGACGAGCGGTTCACCATGAGCCGTGCCCGCACGTTAATTTCTTCAGGCACGGACCCGCGCCGCACCTCAAACTGCCGGGGCGCTTGGTTGCCGCAGGCGCTGCCCGCCTTCGAGATCCATATGCCGAGCTTCCTAGCGATACGGACAGCGCGCGTGCTAGGAGTAGCGGACCTCACCACATCCGCCCTTTCCACGCGAATCAACGCGCGGTTCATAATGTTGCGTGATAAGGCGAGATCATGTTGAGAGCGCTGCGCGCAAGATTCGGTCGGTTGGGGGTCGTCATGACCCTCATGCTGACGCTTTTTGCCCTCACGCCCGCCATCGACGCTTTCGCCTGCGATGCGGACGATACATTGCCTGTAAGCGCTTCGGCCCTGACGACGCAGACCCCTTCAGAGACCACACGGGAAAGCAGCCAGCATCGCTGCTATTGCGCTGGACACTGCTGCCCGGCGGGCATGGC
>JAUYSA010000400.1 GCA_030696545.1 Hyphomonadaceae bacterium | reverse complement strand
GCCTTCGCGGTCGAGGAATTCGGCGCCGATGGCGTCGAGTTCAGCGGTGGTCATGCCGGGTTCGGCGGAGGAGCGCATCAGGTCGAGCGCCTGGGCGACGATGCGGCCGATGTGCTTGAGGCCGTCGAGCTGGTCTTCGCGGTCGATGGTCATCTAGGACGTTTTGACCGGATCGGCCGTCGCCGCAACAGAGGCGGCGGCTTTCTGGCCCTTGGGCGCGCCGAGATTGTAATAGGCCGTCGCCGGATCGACGGGCGGGGCGACGGGCGAGGCAATCGCCGTGTTGAGCACCGGGGCAGGGGCGTCGGCGGGTGGGAAAGCGGCGGGCTTCATGATGTTAGCGCCATTGCTCGCGCGTTCGACCGTGCGTTCAGAGAGGCCGAGTTCAGACGCCGTGAAGGCGACGAGGCCGCCGGACTTGCAGAGCATCTGGACGATGTTCTGCTTGGTTTGCAGTTCCAGCATCCGCATCAGGGTCTCGATCGTGGCGGGATTGGCCTTTTCGAGCATGTCGACCAGATCGTCGAGGTGCTCGTTGTCATAAGCCATCGGGCCGTTGGCGAGGTCCTTGTTGATCGGCTTCACAGCCGGTTCGTAGGAGAACATCGCTTCATAGACCTTGATGCCCATGGGCATGCCCACAGGATGGGTCGGATCGGCGGGGGCTTCGATATCCTGAAGCTGGCGGAGGACTTTCTCTTCGATCTCGCGCTGCTTGGCGAAGACGTCCTGGTCTTCGTGCTCGCCGATGGCGTTGTCGAACAGATTTTCGATGCGGGCGCCGAGGGTGACGCCGAAGGCCTGCATCTGGCTGGGCATTTCGATTCGGTCGATGTCGATCTGGAAGGAGACCTTGGCCTTGATGACGAGCTGGCGCTTGTCTGAGGTGCGCGTGATGAAGGGGCGGGGCGAGCAGGTTTGAACGCGGAGCGTGATCTCGCCATTGCGGCGGTTCACGAGGGACTTCTCATAATAGTTTCCCGACGCGTCCTGCGTCATGATCGTGATGTCTGGCGCGTGGCGATCGCGGAGGACCTTGATCGAAGGATCCCAAAGCGTGGTCGGCTGGCGGAGAGCGCCGTAGAAATTTCCGCCCTTCGTGGTGATGAAGGTGGCGTGCGAGCCGGCGTCGTATGTGCGCGCGGCGCGGTAGATAAGGAAGGCGAGAAGCAGTCCAACAAGGACTGCGCCGACAATTGCGACGATCTCAAGCATCGGAAAGGTCCCGCACCACGTATCCGCCCCAGAAGCCGTGGACACTACCCTTGAGGACAGAGAGCTACAATTCAAAAACTCCGTCTGGTTCGGCTTGTTTGGGCTGAATTCTAGCGAAAGCAGAGTATCGACTGGGTATTGCCCGTGCGGCGGCGGCTTTTGTTGGGGCGGGGGTGGGCGTTTACTGTGCGGCGCGCATATGCCCGCGACCCCGCAGGTGGCTGCAGGGCGATGGGGTTTCCCTGAGGGTGGGGTCAGGACGAGTCATCGGCGGCAATGATCGGGCCGATGGCTTCGGCCAGCTGGCTGAGCGTTCGGCGCATGGAAGAGTTGTGGCATGGCGCGGGTGCGACGAGATCCTTGAAGGCGCGGCGGCCTGTGCGCTGAATGCGGACAGCCAGGCGGCAGATGTGGGGCGTGAGGTCCGAGACGACGCGGAGCATGGCTTCGAGGCGCACGGCGAGCGAGCGTGCATCGCATGTGTCTTCGCCGCCAACCTCGGCGCGATAGCGTGGGGCGCATGTGCTGGTTCTCGCATTGTCGTGGGGAGAGGACCCAACGTCTGCGGCTACTCTGAACGACGCGGCCCAATCTTCCGGGTTGGTTGAAGGAGGATCGCGCTGGCGATCAGCGTGCGTTGAGGCGGGTGGCTGTGTGCGGGCCGCCGGCAGTGGCGCAGGCGCGAGCGTCGCGGCGAGAGCCGAGGCCTCGATGAACAGCAGGCGGCGGAGCATCAGCTCGACCGGGCGCAGCCAGGATAGGAACTCGCGTCGGCGCGCCGAGGACATCCGGCTGTCTTTGCCCAGCGCGAAGGGCGACCAGAAGCGGGCAACGATCAGGGTCAGCACGTCTCGCGCGTGGATCAGCACGTCGAAGGCGCTCGCCCAGGTGAGGCCGGGCGGCGGGGGCGGATCGTATTCCGCAAGGCGCGGGTCGCTTTTGCGCCGCATGATGTCGTCGTCGTCTTCCATACCCGCATCATACGCCGGGAATGTGGGGGCGGGGATGGAGGGGTTTCTATCCTACAGGGGACGCGTTGTTTGGTTTGGGTTTTGGGGTGGGGGATTCCGCGGAATTGGGTGCGGGGTGAGGCCGACCTCGCCCTTCGAGACGTGGAGAATCTCCTTGAGACTCGCCCCCTTCGTCTCGGCGCGGCGCGCCGATCCACTTCCCCCGCTTCGCGGGGGCAGAAAGGCATGAGCGCTTCGCGCGCTCTTTGTTTGTAGGGCTTGGCTGCAGACTTCGCGGAGGACGCGGGCGTTGCTGTGGCCGCTCTGTTCAGGGTTGTTCACAGCGTGAGCGCCGGAAAAGCTACCCCTGAAAGAGTTCGTGCCCGCCCGGAGAACCGGACGGGCACGAGGAATGCTACTCTAGTCTCTGGGAATTGGGCGGCCTCTAGTTGGTGAGGCGCGAGCCAAGGACTGGCTGCCCAATGCGAAGAGCTTAGCTACTACTTCTTCTTCTTAGCAGCTTTGACCGGCTTTTTGGCGGCGGCTTTCGCCGGCTTCTTCGCAGCTTTTTTGGCAGTGGCCATTTGAAGTCTCCTTGAGTGGTCCCTCAGATGGACGCCCGCTAGCGGGCTCGCATCCAATTAAGTTGAGTCTTCGTCCGATCGGAATTCCGACTCAACGAATCTGTCATAACTCATTTTCGCGCGAGTGTGCAGCACCTCTTCTCAATCTGTCGTTGAGTGCTTCGCCGAGTCCGACGTTCGGAATGGGCGCGACGGCGATCGAGTCATGAGTCTCATCGAGCGCTCGCAGCATCGCGAAGAGGTTCGTCGCGGCCTCCGCGAGGTCGCCGCGAATCGAAAGGTTGAGAGAAGGTGAAACACCGCTCGGCGGCGCCCCGAAGGCGAGGAAGGCCTCTCCGGATTCAGGCGCCGTGGCGCCGAGTCGGAGACGCGCATGAGGGGCGTAGTGGCGCCTCAACATGCCGGGCGCGACGATGCCCTTCGCGTGGTCCGGAGACCTCAGCGGGCCTGTGAGCAACTCGATCTCGGAGCGTGCGAGAGCACCCGCGCGGAGCATCACGGCGCCGTCTTCACCGGGCGCGATGATGGTCGACTCGAGACCTGCAGAGCACGGTCCGCCATCGATGATGAGGTCGATGCGTGAGCCCAGTCCGGCGGCCACATGAGCCGCTGTGGTGGGGCTCAACTGCTCTGATGGATTGGCCGATGGGGCCGCGAGCGGTCGCCCCACACGCGAAATAATTTCAAGCGTAGCAATGTGTTGTGGTTGGCGCACGGCGATCGAGGGGAGGCCGGCGGTCGCGAGCTCGTGCACGGGGCATGAGGACTTGCGCGGGAGCACGAGGGTGAGGGGACCAGGCCAGAAGCGGGCGGCGAGAGCGCGGGCGAGGGGGCTGAAGTCGGCGAGTGACTCTGCCATCGCGAGGTCGGCGACGTGGCAGATGAGAGGGTTGAAGGAGGGGCGGCCCTTGGCTGTGTAGATGGAGGCGACGGCGGCGCCGTTCGTGGCGTCGGCGGCGAGTCCATAGACGGTCTCGGTGGGCACCGCGACGAGTCCGCCGGCGAGAATTTTCGAGGCCGCTTCGGCGAGCGAGGCGGGGTCCGTCGAGAGGATGCGCGCGGGCGCCCGAGGAGCGTTTTGTGAATCGGAGTTCATCGAATTTGGACTCGGTTCGAGCGCACGATGCGGCGCCCGCGAAGGCGCCAAGAGAGGTCCGCGAGGCGCCGTGTGAGGGTCATCGCGCGTGACTCCATGATGTGCATTTCGACTTCGCGCTGTGACATCATGAACACAGTTTTTGCACGTTGAGGCGCCGCGAGAGAGTCTGTTTTCGACTCTCGAAGTGGTCTCGCGGCGAGTCGTGGAGCCGAATCGCACGCGATGATTCTGAGTCGCGTGGTGTCTCGCGACGGGACGCGCAGTGAGTACGCCCTCGTCCTTCGACGGGCGGCCCGCGACGCGGGCCTGCTCAGGATGAGGGCTACTCTACCAGCTTCCCTGTAGCCCTCATCCTGAGCAGCACGTGGAACACGTGCGTCCGTCGAAGGACGAGGGCGTGCGTCCAGGTGATGAACCAGCCTCACTGGCGTGTCGCGACGATGTCGATCACCACGAGGACGTCGTCCTGCACCCATTCGGCGTCGCCCTTCTCGGCGGTGAGCGTGCCGGCGCCGACGCCGAGGGCCATGCGTTTCAGCGTGGTCTCGGCGTGCGCGGTGGCGGTGGCGCCTTCGATTTTCAGCGTGAATGGGAGGCGCACGGGGTGTTCTCCGCCCTTCAGTTTCAGGACTCCGGTCGCTTCATATTGAGTATCGCTATCCTTGAAGACGCCGCCGGTGACTTCGAACACGGCCTCCGGGTATTTGGCGACGTCGAACCAGTCTCCCTGGGTTACGTTCTCGTCGTAGTAGGGCTCTCCGGTGTTCACCGAGGCCATCGGGATGGCTACGCGGATGTAGCCATCGACGGGCGTGTTGGCGTTTGCGGGCGTTGCGTCGGTGTCGAGCTGGATCTGCGCGGTCCATCCGCTGAAGCGGCCTTCGAAGGGGCGGCCCATGTAGCCGCTGCGGAAGATGATGGAGCTCTTCTCATAATCCACTGCCCATGCCGGCGCGTTGGATGCGGGCGTCTGGTTGTCTTCGGCCACGGTGACGGGCGCAACGGTGCTTGGGGCTGTGGATAGAGAGACGGCGGCGATGGCGGCGAAGACCGCGACGGCTGCGCCGAAGGCCCAGATCGCGCCTTGTCCGTTGTCGACCGGGCCCGCCGTGCGGCCGAAGAGGCCAGGCGCCATGCGCGCGAGAAGGCCGTCCTTGTCGATGAACTGGTGCTTCACCGCGCCCGCGACGTGGAGAACAAGCAGGCCGATGATGACCCAGGCGAGATTGGAGTGAACCTGCTCGAAGCCTTCGGCGATGCCTTCGCGCGTTTCGGCGGGCAGGCCGGGGATGCCGGGTACATACATCTCGACAGTCCAGAAATAGCGGGTGTCGTGCAGGCCGATCT
The DNA here is from genome assembly GCA_030696545.1 of Hyphomonadaceae bacterium. Classification (GTDB taxonomy): domain Bacteria; phylum Pseudomonadota; class Alphaproteobacteria; order Caulobacterales; family Hyphomonadaceae; genus UBA7672. The sequence continues at coordinate 3,915 of JAUYSA010000400.1, read as the reverse complement.
CGGCGGAGGCCATGATCCAGCCGGTGAGCGGCATGGCGAGCATCAGGACATAGAGAAGAATGTGGACGCTGGAGGCGAGCAGGCTCTGCAATTTCGGCATGGGCGGCTCGGCCGGCGGCGGGTTCATGATGCGCCAGATGATGCGCGCGATCGTCAGCAGCAGGATGGTGATGCCCACGGATTTGTGGATCTGGATGATTGCGGTCTTGGGACTGCCGGGGCCGCCGGGCATTGCTTCCATGATCCAGCCGACGGCGATCATCCCGATTATGAGAAGTGCGATGGCCCAGTGCAGGGCGATGGCGACAGCGGTGTAGCGCTGTTGCCGGCTGGTCCCCGTTGGGATGTCATCAGACTGGATGGCTTCCGCGGTCATGGTGTACCTCTTTATGCACAGGCGAGGTGCGGAGAATGTCACGAAAGACGCGGGGTATGGAATGGGCGACGCTCGCAGCCTCGTTCATGGGTCTTGTGGGCTGTGCTCATGATCCGATGACCGATCCGCCGCCGAAGGGGTTGAGCTATTTGCAGGCGGTGGAATGCGCAGGGCTGATGTCGGCGCTGCATAAGCTGGGCGAGCCGGAGGGGTGGACCTATGACCGCAGGGCGGATGTGTTCGCCTACTGGGCCGAACCCCTGGCGCCCGGCGGGGACTTCATGCTGGTGTCCGGAGCAGTGGGTGAGAGTACGACGCGCTTTCTGGCGCGGTTTCCCGGGTTGAGCCTGTTGGAAGACGCGGCCGAGCTGAAAAAGAAGCAGGAGGAGTTGAGGCTGGCTCATATGGACGCCGTCTATCGGTGCGAGCAGCTTTCTCCGGCATTTGATATTGTGGTGGTGGCGGGCGGCTAGCGGCGCGTGAACTCGGCCTCGATCACGATCTCCACCTCGTCGCCGACAAAGTCCGCATAGCGGGTGAGGCCGAAGGCGGAGCGGTTGAGCGTGCCGCGGGCGGAGAAGCCAAGGGCGGGGCGGCCGGCATAGAGCGCGGCTGAGGCCATCGCGCCATTATAAGTGACGTCGAGCGTGACGGGCCGGGTTGCGCCCGCGAGGGTGAGGTCGCCTGTCACCTTGCCGGTGAACGGGCCGGTGGTTTCGATGGCCGTGGATGTGAAGACGATCTGCGGGAAATCAGCGCCCTTCATCATGTCCTGGCCGAGGCGCTTGTCCCAGCTGGGGTCGGCGGCGTTGTCGGTGCGGACGCTGAGCGGGTTGATGATGGCTTTGACGCGGGAGGCGGCGGGGGCTTTCGGGTCGAAGTCGAGCGTGGCGTCGAAGTCGGCGAAGCGGGCGGTGTAATAAGAGAGGCCGAGGTGCTTCACGCGGAAGGTGAGCGAGCCGTGGGGTTTCTCGAGCTGGTACGCGCCGGCCGGGAGGGATTGCAGCACTTGCGGCGTCTGCGTCGCGGTGAGGGCGCAGGCGGAGAGGGCGAAGGGTATAAAGAGAGCGATGGTGCGCATGGAGGGGCTCCTTTTGCGCTGGTGTCTTCTTATACGCGTGTCGGCGAGGTTCGGCGAGCACGCCCTCGTCCTTCGAGACGCCGCTCCGCGGCTCCTCAGGATGAGGGCTACACGACCAGCAGCAGTTCAGCCCTCATCCTGAGCAGGCAGAAGGACCGCCTCACCCTGAGGAGCCGCCGCAGGCGGCGTCTCGAAGGGTCGAAGGACGAGGGCGATCTGGAATTGGGGCCGTCTTGTCCGGCACGGCAAAGCGCCCCATCTGTGCCCGCATGTTGCTCAACATCGCCTTTCTCGACGACGCCACACGTCCGCCCGCGCAAAAGCTTGAAGGGCTGACGGAGGCTCAGCGCGCGCCCGGCCTGCATCTGCGGATGGTTCATGACCATTTGCGCGACAACATGAAGACGCTGGGCAAGCTTATCGAGCGCGCCAGTTCAGGCGGCGTCACGCGGGCCGAGATCGCCGCGGAGACCGACAATCTGGCGATGGTCTCCAACTATCGCCGCTTCGGCAATCTGTGTGGGCAGCACTGCCAGATCGTCCACACGCACCATTCCATCGAGGACTACGCCATCTTTCCGGCGCTGGCGCAGCAGGGCGCGGCGTTCAAGGCGATAGCTGATCGGCTGCGCGCCGAGCATGTCGTGGTGCATGAACTGCTCGAACGGCTGGTCGATGCGCTGAATGCGCTGGCGGCGGAGCCGACGGAAGCGCGGTTCGAGGATGCGAAGACGGTCTATCACGCGCTGGAACGCGTGCTGCTGTCGCATCTTGGGTATGAGGAAGAGGCGATGGGGGACGCGTTGGGGTATTTCGGGATTGGGGGGTAGGGGGCGGGGTGGGCTCTCTATAAGGCCGAGCGCTTCGCGCGCTTTTTACTTAGAAGGTCTGGGTCCCCGCCTTCGCGGGGAATGCGGTTGAGAGAGCTCGGGCGTGACTACCAGGCTGGAAGTTTTGGGTTCCAGTTGCCTATGTCGAGGTAGAGGTCTTTCCACCCAGGATTGAAGTCCTCGATCAGCTTTAACTTCCACGCTCTGTTCCACTTCTTGATCTGACGCTCGCGCAGCTTGGCGTCCTCACGTGTGCGATGTGGCTCCATCCAGACCAGCATCACCACACCGTACTTCGAGGTGAAGCCCGGTGTTTCGTGTTCGCGGTGTTGCCAGATGCGGTGCGCCAGGTCGTCGGTATGTCCGACGTAGAGCGTGCCGTTGCGCTGGCTTGCAAGAATATAGACCCAGAAGGTCATGGCCGTTCCCCAACGGCCATTATTCTATCAATTGCTTGCACCCTATCAACCGTGTTCCCCGCGTAGGCGGGGATCCAGCGCTGGGTGCGAGGCTTGTTCCGGGTTGGGGATTGAGGTCGAGCGCTTCGCGCTCTTTATTACCTAGAAGGTCTGGATCCCCGCCTTCGCGGGGAACGCGGATACCCCCCGAGGGGGCATCCGCTTCCGTGACTACTTCTGGACCAGTTCGGAATCGATGTTCAGGCGGATCTCGTCGGCGATGGGGCCGCCGGCGGGCATGCCGAAGTCGGTGCGCTTGAGCGTGCCGGTGAGCTGGAAGCCGACCTTGTGCTTGTTGGCGCGCGGGTCGTTACGGTTGCCGATGTAGGTGATGTTCAGGGTGACGGGCTTGGTCACGCCGAGGAAGGTGAGGTTGCCGGTGACTTTGCCGGTCTTCTCGCCGGTCTTGGTTACGGCGGTGGAGGTGAAGGTGATCTTCGGGAATTTGCCGGCGTTGAAGAAGCGCGCGTCGGTGGCGAGTTCGTTGTTGAAGTCGGTGGTGTTTCCGGCGGGGCGGGTACGGTTGTAGTCCGTCTCGATCGATTTCGGATCGATGGTGGCGGTGACTTTGGACTTGGTGACGTCAGCCGGGTCGAAGGTCAGCTGGATGTCGAAGTCGGTGAAGCGGGCGCTGTACCAGGACAGGCCGTTGTGGAGGCCCTGCCACTCTATCGTGGTGTGCGTCTTGTCGGCGACGTAAGCGCCGGCGGGGGCGGTTGTGGCGCCCTGGGCGAGCGCCGGGGCGGCGAGAAGGGTGGCGGCGGCGATCGCGGTGAACAGAAGGCGCATCAAATAACTCCGGGGGATAGGTGTGTCGGGTTCATGCCGCATCGTGCGATCCCTGTCGCCGCAGCGTGGCTGAAGGGTGGGTTGCCCGGGGCTGATCGTCCAGTGCTTGCCTGTGCAACAAACCCGTTATGGACGCCGCTTTGACGCGAAATTGATCTTATTGTCAGTGAAGCCCTGCCGGACGCTGGAATTGGCGCGCGGGCGGCAGTAGCGTCGGCGCGCGATGGCGTTGGGGGATTTTTGCGTCAGGGCCGGGCCATGGGCGGATGGCAGGCAATGACCCGGAAGCGCACGCGGGTACGCTTGCAGGATTGAACGTGACGATTCCCGGCTGGTGCAGCCGGGCGAGGGGCGGCTGGTGGGAGGACGGGGCGTGAGCAG
>JAUYSA010000321.1 GCA_030696545.1 Hyphomonadaceae bacterium | reverse complement strand
ATAGTCGCCATCGAACCCAGCAACCTGCTTCAGCTTTTCGAGATCCATCAGCTGCACGCGGCGGGACTTGTATCTGACCACCCCCATCATCTCGAGCCGGTTGAACACCCGCACGATGTGAATGACGCTCAAGCCCAGAATGTCCGCAAAATCCTCCTGCAGCAGCGGCAGTTGCAGCGTGTCGCCCTCATGCTTCTGGATCAGCTGCAGCCGCGCGACGATCTCGCACAACACATGCGCCAACCGCTCCGTCGCATCACGTCGCCCCAGCGACACAACCCGCTCGGCCAGCAACGCCTCCTCATGCGCATTCGACCACATCAGCGCTTCCGCCAGCCCGGGATGCTTCTGCATCATGCCCCGAAAGCTCTTGGTCTCCAGCTCCCACAGCACAGCGCTGGTCCGCGCCACAATGTCGAACTCCGACTGCTGGAACATCATCATGTTGTAGCAGAGAAAATCACCCGGCAGCGCGAAGTTCACGATCTGCCGCGTGCCGCCAGGCAGGTATCGCGCGCGCAACAGCCAGCCATCATCGACGACAAACATGCTGCGGTATTTCTCGCCCGAGCGGATCAGCGCCTCGCCCGCCTCCAGCGTCACGCGCTTGCGGGCCAGTTCTTCGATATCGCTGCGCAGCTGGTCGCTGACCGGAAAATAGCCCTTCAGTTTTGAAATCAGATTTCGGCTCGGCATGGTCGCGTCTTCAGGCGGCCACTCGCATGGCGCACCTGCCCCTTTATGCTTCTTGTGAAAACACTTCACGTCCAACGAGAAACGGCCGCGAAGGCGGCAGGTTCCAATTCGGTCCAATCTGGGAAGTGTTCGCCAGCGCTAGGCGGCGTCGCTCAGCAACTGCCGCGCGTCCATGACGCCCGCGATTTTCGCGGTCAGCTCGCGCTGATCCAGCGGCTTCGACACATAGTCCGACATGCCGAGCGCCAGATATTTCTCGCGGTCTCCGCTCATCGCATCCGCAGTCAGCGCGATAACCGGCAGCTCTCGCCAACCCTGCGCGCTGGCGCGGATGTGACGGATGGCTTCCTTGCCGTCCATGACCGGCATGTGGACATCAAGCAGCACCAGGTCGAACGGCTCGTCGTGCAGGCGATCCAGCGCCTCCTGCCCGTTCACCGCCTCAACGAATTTCGGCGACAGCTGCGCCAGGAACAGCTTCACCACCTGGCGGTTCACCGCATTGTCGTCGACCAGCAGGATCTTCATGCCGCGTAGCCGCTTCATCGTCGCTTCGTTCGGCGCGGGGAATTGCGGCTCGGCCGATTTCACCGGCGCCATCTCGTTCACGGCGTCCGCCATGAAGGTCAGCGTGAATGTCGAGCCAATGCCCGCTTCGCTGTCCACGGCCACGTCGCCACCCATCAGCTGCGCCAGCTGGCGCGTGATGGCGAGACCGAGTCCCGTGCCGCCAAAGCGCCGCGTGATCGTCGCATCCGCCTGCGTGAACGTCGTGAACAGACGCGAGCGCACCGCTTCAGTCATGCCGATGCCTGTGTCGCTGATCGCGACGCTGACGCGCCACTTTTCCGGCTCCACCTGTTCTGCAGAAACCGCCATCTTCACAGTGCCGCGCTCGGTGAACTTGATCGCGTTGGACAACAGGTTGCCCACGCACTGGCGCACCCGCACCGGATCATAGTGCAGCATCGACGGCATTCCCGGCGCAATGCTGAGTTCGATATTGAGCCCGCGCTCCACCGCCTTGGACAGGAACAGCTGCCGCAGCCGCTCGAATGTCTGGCCGAGTTCGCCGTCGGTGCAGGCGATTTCCATCTTGCCTGCTTCGATCTTCGACAGGTCGAGCACGTCGTTCAGCAGCGCCGTCAGCGTCTTGCCGGACTCGAGGATGACATCAACTTTCTCGCGCTGGTCAGCGAGCAGCCCGTCATTCACCAGCGATTGGGCCATGCCCAGCACGCCATTCAGCGGCGTACGGATTTCATGGCTCATCGAGGCAAGGAAGTTGGATTTGGCGACAGTCGCCGCTTCAGCCTGAAGCTTGGCTTCAATCAGCGCAAGCTCGGCCTGTTTCTCTTCCTGGATGTCAAGCATCAGCCCCACCGCGCGCACCGGCACTGCGTGTTCATTGCGCTGCACGCGCATGAAGATACGCACCCACTGGTCTTGGCCGTTCGGCCTGTAGAGCCGCGCATCGATCGACTCGACGCCCGGCGAACGCAGGCAACGCTCCCAGCTCTCGCGCACCGCCGTGATGTCGTCGTCGTGATACATGCCGAACGGCCGCATCGCATGGCGCGCCAGCGCTTCCGGCCCGGCAAGCTCCTGGTATTGCGGCGACGTCCAACGCTCGGACGAACGCAGATCAATCTCATAGACGCCGGCATTCGCCGACGACATCGCGATCTCGAGGCGGTCATGCATGATCGCCGCCTGGTCGCGTGCATCGACCAGCTCGGTGATGTTCTGCGACAGCCCGAAAATCTCGAACTTGCCTGAGGGGAGCTTCCGTCCCGATATGAACTGCGCCAGCGTATGGCGCCATGTTCCGTCTGTCTTGCGGCGGCGAAGGTGCAGCGTCGCCGTGCCGCCTTGCAGCGTCAGCCGGTCGCGAACCTGCTTGTCCTTCTCGATATCGTCCGGGTGAAGGTCCTTCACGATATCATCGAGGCGATAAATCGAGAGCGCCTCACCGCGCCGCACGAGCGCGTCGGAGAAATGGAAGGTCTCGTCGTCCGGGCTGTAGCGGAACATCCCGATATCAGCGTCGCGCATAAGCCTGTCGCGCACCTCGATCGACGCCACCAGCTTGCCCAACATAGACCATTCGGCCGTGACGTCCGTGAACGTCACCACGCCCGTCGCCTGCGCCTTGCCGCGCTTTGGCCGCAGCCACTTGTCGCCCTTGCGGCTGGCGAAGCGATAGACCACGCCATCGCCATAGGATTTGTGTTCGGCGGCGACGGCTTCGAGATATTCCGTCAGCGCAACGCCGGGCATCGTGTCGGGCGCGGCGCCGGTGAGCAGCTGAAACGCGTCATTGATCCCGCAGACGCCGCCATCCTCATCAAGGCGCACCGCCGCCAGCCCAAGCGCTCCAAGCTGCTCGAGCAACGCCGTGGCGCCGATCTCATTGAGTTCTGGCAAGGTCTAAAACCCCTGGCGCAATAGCAGTGCGATTACCCGGGGAACCTAGGCCGTCTCATGTTAATGTGGTCTTTCCGCTGGGGGCTGAATCGCCCCCAACATGCGGGTTTCCCTGCAAATTCAGCATGAAATTGCGGAAACTATCCTGACGTAACCAGCGACCCGCCCATGATTTTCTGCAGGCCGCCCATGCCCCCAACCTCGTTCTGGCGGGCAATGAACCTGGCGTCGGTAGAGGCGAAATAGTCACGGGACCGGATGTTCGAGACCTTCACGAACTCCGCCTCGACCTGATCCGCCTTCAGCGTGAGAAGCGTGAACCCCTTCGCGAAAGCGTTGTAGTAAAGCACTTCATTGTTGGCCTCCGGCATGAGCCAGTTCAGCTCCTCGAACGGCAGGTTGTCGCCTGCCCCCGGCGACGTCACCGAGGTGCAGCCGAATTCCACCCCACGCTGCTGGCCGTTGTAATCGTGCAGCTGGTTGGCCCATCCGGTATGGGTATCCCCGGTCAAGGTGACGAGGCGCGCATTCGCCGCCTTCGCCGCCGCATAGAGCCGCTCGCGCGCCTGCGGATAGCCGCACCATGAGTCGAGATTCCACTCGAAACCGTAGCGCGCCATCCCGTAGTAACGGCGGGACCCCTGCGGGACTTTCGCGTACTGCTCAGCCGACAATCCCGTCTGCAGGTCAGGCATCTTCACCTTGGCCATCGTGACCTGGTTTCCAAGCACCTGCCATTTGCGGTTCGACGCTGTCGACTGCTTGAGACCCTCCGCGAGCCAGGCTTCCTGTTCCAGGCCAAGCATGGTGCGATTGGGATCGTTGATCTTCGCCTTCAGACGCTCCGCGATCGGCGGACGGTCAACGTCGGCTGCAATGAATATCTCGTCGAAGGTGAGGTCCTCGCCGCGGCCGACAAGCCGGCTTTCCAGCAGGAACAGCGTGGCAAGATCGCCGATATCGAACTTGCGCCAGATCGCTTCGCGCGCTCGCCCGGCGACGGGATCACGCACCGGCATCCATTCCAGATAGGCCTGCACCGCCGCTGCCTTGCGCACGGTCCAGTCGCCTTCCGTTTCCGGCTGATGGTTCTCCGCGCCGGTGCGATAGGAGTTGTTGGTGCTCTCATGGTCGTCCCAGGTGCAGAACCACGGCGCGATCGCATGGGCGGCCTGCAGGTCCGGATCGGCCTTGTATTGCGCGTGGCGCACCCGGTAGTCGGCCAGCGTCACGATCTCGGTCGACGGCTCGTGATTGCGGCCAAGTTCCTTGCCTACCACGCCGCCATAGCCCGTGGCGCCGTATTCGTAGATGTAGTCGCCAAGGTGGATCACAGCGTCGATCACGCTGGCCTGGCCGCGCTTGGCGATCTCGCGATACGCGTTGAAATACCCGAACGGGAAGTTGGAACACGACACCACCGCCATGCGATAGTCGGCCACGCCGCTCGCCGGCAGCGTCCGCGTCACGCCTGCTGGCGAGGACGCCTGCCCGGCGGTGAACCAGTAATAATACACCTGCCCCGCCTCGAGCCCGTCGACGTCCACTTTGACCGTGTAGTCACGCTCCGGCCCGGTCGTGAAAACACCCTTCTTCACCACGTTCTTGAAGGCGGCATCCGTCGCGATGCTCCACATCACCGGAACCGGCCCCGCCGCATCCGGGGTCACGCGAGTCCACAGGATGACCGCCGTCTGCGTCGGATCGCCCGAGGCGACTCCATGCCCGAAAGCGGCCTTGCCAGCGTAGGCTGCGCCTTCGCCCGTCGTTGTGCAGGCGGCGGCTCCCAAACCGGCAACCCCGAAGCCCAAAGCGCCGCGCCGCGTCAGCCTGGTCATGGATTAATCCTCTGCGCTGGGTTACTGGCCCATACGAATCCCTACCTTGCACCGCACCGCGACGAAAGCATGACGCCTGAAACTCCCGAGCCGATGTTGATTACCGCCCCTGCGGAAGCCGCAGGCGCGCGCCTCGACAAATGGCTCGCGGACGCTGGAACCGGCATGTCCCGCTCCCGCCTGCGGGTTCTGATCGAGGAAGGCCGCGTCACCGCCAACGGCCAACCCGCCACCGACGCCAGCGCCAAGGTCATCATCGGCGCCACTTACGCCATCGACCTGCCCATCCCGGTCGGCGCGCTGCCAGAGCCAGAAGACATCCCGCTCGATATCGTCTTCGAGGACGAGCACCTAATCATCATCGACAAGCCGGCTGGCCTCGTCGTGCATCCTGCCGGCGGCTCCGAACGCGGCACGCTGGTCAACGCCCTGCTCTTCCATTGTGGCCCAAAACTTGGAGGCAAGAGTGGCCTCACGGGCATCGGCGGCGTCGCCCGCCCCGGCATCGTCCACCGTCTGGACAAGGACACATCCGGCGTCATGGTCGCCGCCAAGAGCGAAGCGGCCCACACCGCCCTCACCAACATGTTCGCAGCCCACGACATCGAGCGCGCCTATCTCGCCGTCACGCGCGGCGCGCCGCGCCCGCTCATCGGCCGCATCGAGACCAACATCGCCCGCTCGCCGAACGACCGGAAGAAAATGGCCGTCGT
>JAUYSA010000303.1 GCA_030696545.1 Hyphomonadaceae bacterium | reverse complement strand
CTGCATCGAGAAGCTGAACGCGGAGTTTCCAGAATCGCGTGCGCGCGTTTTCTACAAAACTATTTTCAAGATTTTTTCGACGCGATGATCTGCGAGCGTCAGAAGAGATCCATCTGCGATTTCTTCTTGGGCGATGCCTGCTCCGTCATGCTCCAGTTGCCTGCGTCATCGTATGTGCGAAGCAGCGACTTCACATCTTTCAGCGGAACGTCGTCTTCGCCAAGCCACGCGCTCCAGTCATCGGGCTGAAGAATGGCCGGCATCCGGTCGGTTATCTTTGAAACGAGGTCATTCGCCGGAACCGTGACCTGGATGAAACATGGCACAATGCCAGCGTCGCCCTCCCATTCGCTCCATATGACAGCGATCGCGATCGGCTTGCGATCCTTCGGGCGAATGACCCATTGCCTGGTTTTGCCGTTCGGCAGTTCTTCGCCCTCGTTGAACGTCTCGACGAGCACGATCGCCCGGCGCTCCGCAAACGACTCCATGAACATCGGGCGCGAGTCGATCGTCTCGGCCCGCGCGTGCATGTGGTCTGGTTTGAATGAGGTATTGCCGGGCCGCGAATATCCCCAGCGCATACTGACGACCTCACGCTTCCCGTCTTCTCCGAGGCGCAGGACCTTCGCCATCCGCATGGGCGTCGAGACAATCACCTCGCCACCTTCCGGGATAGCGACCAGAGGCTGTGAGAAAGCCACCACCTCCGCCCACGTCGCCATCTGGGTGAACTTTCCACACATGGCGCTAGCGCTTGCGGTTGCCGAACATGCCGCGGAATACGAACTTGGTCAGCTCGCGGGTGGCCGTACGCATGAAAGTGCTGGTGGCTGCTTCTGTGGGCGTCTGACGCGTTGATTTTCGGGCTGCCGTCGCCTTGGCCGCAGTCGCGCGCGGAGCGACTTTCGGGGCGGCCTTGGCAGCTTCACGCCGGGCCTTCGCCGCCTCTGCTTCGGCCTTTTGTTGCTTGGCCAGCGCTTCGGCTTCCTTGGAGGCCAAGGCCTCCCTGCCGGTCAGCACTTCGTAAGCGGACTCACGGTCTATCGTGCTGTCATACTTCATGGAGACGGGGCTCAGCGCCTGGACAGCCGCGCGGTCGGCGTCGGTTGCTGGACCCAGCCGCGAAGCAGGCGGACGGATCAGCGTGCGTTCCACCATGGTGGGAGCGCCCTTGGCATCAAGCGAGGACACCAGCGCCTCTCCGGTTCCCAGTTCGGTGATCGCCGTCTCGGTATCGACACCGGGATTAGGCCGGAAACTCTGGGCAGCCGCCTTGACGCCTTTGCGCTCGGTCGGCGTGTAGGCGCGCAGCGCGTGCTGGATGCGGCAGCCAAGCTGGGCGAGCACATTTTCGGGAAGGTCGCGTGGATTCTGGGTAACAAAATAGACGCCTACGCCCTTGGACCGTATGAGACGAACCACCTGCTCGATCTTGTCGACCAGCGCTTTCGGCGCATCGTTGAACAGGAGGTGGGCTTCGTCAAAAAAGAACACAAGCTTCGGCTTGTCGGGATCGCCGACCTCGGGGAGTTGCTCGAACAGCTCCGCCAGCAACCACAGGAGGAATGTCGAATAGAGGCGTGGAGAGTTGATCAGTGCGGTGGCGTCCAGGACGTTGATATAGCCGCGCCCGTCGGTCGCGACGCGCATGAAGTCGGTCAATTCAAGCGCCGGCTCGCCGAAGAACGTCTCGGCTCCTTCCCGCTCCAGCAGCAGAAGCTGGCGTTGCACGGCGCCAATGGAGGCGGCGGCGACGTTGCCATAGGTGCGCTGGATTTCCGGCGCGATGGTCGAAACATGCGTCAGCAAGCTGCGCAGGTCCTTGAAGTCGAGCAGCAGAAGATCGTTATCGTCGGCATACTGGAACGCGATGGTGACGACGCCTTCCTGCGTCTCGTTCAGCTGAAGCAGCCGCGACAGCAGTTGCGGGCCCATTTCCGAAACGGTCGCGCGGATTGGATGGCCGCGCTTGCCGTAAATGTCCCAGAAGATGCAGGGGGCGGCCTGATAGGTGATCGACTCCATGCCGATGGCAGCAACCCGTTCGTTGATCTTTTCCAGGCCCTTCCCCTCCGGCGTCGCCGCCACGCAGATGCCCGAAAGGTCGCCTTTCACATCTGCGCAGAACACGGGAACTCCGGCTGCGGAGAATTGCTCGGCCATGACCTGAAGCGTGACGGTTTTTCCCGTGCCGGTGGCGCCCGCCACCAGACCATGCCGGTTGGCCCGCGCCAGCAGGAGATTCTGCGGCGTCTTGTGGTCTGGTCCGCCGCCGCCGAGAAAAATGCTGTCGCTCATGTCCAACTCCGGAAAGAGGCCCATTGCTAGCAGAGGCATCCCTGCCCGCAAGACAATCGCTGGCTGCCCCGGCAAACCCGCTTTGCACGCACCCCGATGCGGCCTAAGTCTGTCAAAATGCAGCAAGCTGGCGGGATGACCAACCGGACATGGATGACGGCGGGGGTGTGGATCATCGCCACCGTCGCGATTGGCATGGTGCTGAACCAGGGCGCGCGCATTCTCGCCCCGTTCGCCATGGCGATCTTTGTCTGGCTGGTGATGGAAGGCTTTGCCCGCGCCATCCGCCGGCCATTCCCCAACATTCCCAACTGGCTCGCCCATGCCTTCGCCATCGCCGTTGTGGCCATAAGCATTATCGGCTTCGCCAGCATCATGCGCGGGGCAATCGGCGAATTCACTGAACGTGCGGGCGAATATGAAAGCCGGATCAACACCCTGATCGAGCAGACCTACAACATGCTGGGTCTTGCCGGCGAGCGAGCGGACATTGTCGCGCCAGACGTTTCGCCATCAGCGTCAGGATCGGCGGCGCTGCCCGCCCAGGCTCCGCCGCTGACACCCGGGGAGGCCGCGGCACTAGCCGGGGTTGAAGCCCCCCCGCCGGTCGTCGAGCCCGCGCCTGTGATTGCGGCCGAAGCGGCAAGCCAGGCGGTCGCTAGTGGAAAACCACCGACACTCAGCGATCTCTTCTATTCCGACACCACGATCGGCCTCGCCCAGGCTGCCGCGAACTCCGTATCGGGCCTGATCGGCGACATGGTCATCATCATGATCTATGTGGCGTTCCTGTTCGTCACCGCGAACACTTTCACCCGCAAGTTCGATCGCATCTTTGCGCGTCCCGAAGACCGCGAGCGCGCGAGACTTATCGGCGCCGATGTGCGGCGAACGATGGAGCAGTATCTCTGGGTGCAGACCTCGCTGTCGACCATCAACACGTCACTGACTTATGTAACCCTGCTGTCCCTCGGGCTGCACAACGCGCTGTTCTGGGCGTTCGTGATCTTTGTGCTGAACTACATTCCGACGATCGGCTCGATCGTGGCCGGGATCCTGCCCGCCCTGTTCGCCTTCGTGCAGGACGACTGGCCCGCCTACATGCCGCAGGATGAGCTCTGGTGCGCCGCAGCCGTCTTCTTCGGCGTTTCGATCTGGCAGTTCCTGATCGGAAACTTCCTCGGACCACGCATGACGTCGAACAGTCTCAACCTGTCAGCGTTGGTAGTCCTGTTGTCCCTTGCCGTTTGGGGAGCGTTATGGGGGTTGCCAGGCATGTTCCTGTCAGCGCCGCTGACCGTGCTCGTGATGATTGTACTCGCCCAGATTCCCGGCGCACGCTGGATTGCCGTTCTGATGTCTGCCGACGGCAATCCTGGCGAGTATGCCGTCAAGCATGACGAGCCGGGCAACGAACTGGCTAACGGTTAGAGCGGCCGGCAGGTTGCGAAACCACCATGACCTGCCCGGGCAACATTGCGTTGCAGCATAATTATGCTCGCATCCACGGCTTGCTTGGCTGTGCCGTGCGGGTCTAGCTCTCGCATCCGCGCGATTCTCCTTTCACGCGAGCCTTCGGAGGCGGTTTGACCCGAACCAGCGATCTTGCCTTCACCCGTGAGGATCTTGTCTCCGCGGCTGAAAAACTGCTCGCGAAGCGCAAGCAGAAGCCGGACGCCAAGGCGTTTCAGAGCTTTCTCGATCAGTACCGCGCCGACGCCTTCATCGAGGATTTCCTCGTCCTGACCCTTGAAGACGCTGCTTCGCTGGCGATCGACCTCTGGGACTTCAATCAGGAGACTGAAAGCCTGCCAGGCAGGGTGATCCGTACCCGCCGCGCCTCGGGTGCGGACGGCCGCCATCTCAGACTGGATATCGCCGAAATTGCCGGACCCGACATGGCCTTCCTGGTCGATAGCGCCATCGGCGCCTGCCAGGAGGCCAAGGTCGAAATCCGCGCCGTGCTTCACCCGATCCTGCAGGGGCCGACAGGCAAGCGATCGACCATCCAGATCCACCTGCCCCAGCTGAACGACGCGCAGCGCGCCGACCTTCAGAAAAAGCTGGAAGACGCCTTTGCCGATGTCGCCGTCGTCAACGCCGACTTCCTCGCCATGCGCGCCAAGATGGAAGAAGCTTCCGCCCAGCTTGCCGGGTTGCAGGCAACACAGGGCCGCACGTCGGGCGAGATCATCGAAGCGCGGGCATTCCTGTCCTGGCTCGCAGACGAGAATTTCACTTATCTCGGCGCGCGCGACTACACATTCGCGCGCGACGCCGAGGGCCGGCTCGCCGCCGAAGAGCCAATTGTCGACGAGGCGTCGGGCCTGGGCATACTGCAGGATAGCGCGCGTAATGTGCTGGCGCGGGGCGCCGAGCCTACCATGCTGACGCCGGCGATCCGCGCCTTCATAAACGAGCCTTCGCCGATCATCGTCGCAAAGGCGAGCTTTGTGTCGCGCGTTCACAGGCGCAGCCACGCGGAATATATCGGCGTCAAACGCTATGACGCGCGTGGTGAAGTGATCGGTGAGACGCGCTTCGTCGGCCTATTCACCTCCGAAGCCTATACGCGCGCGGCCGACGAGGTGCCGCTGATCCGCCGGAAGATCGAGAATGTGAAAGCTGCAGCGCCGCAAGGCTCGCGCTTTTCGGCCAAGCAGCTCGACTCTGTCTTGAAAACCTACCCGCGTGACGAACTCTTCCAGATTTCCGAAGCAGACCTGGCGCGCATCACATCCGGCGTCCTCCGGCTGCTGCTGCGGCCGCGCACGCACCTGTTCATACGTCGGGATAGGTTCGACCGCTATGTGTCCGCCCTGCTCTATACACCAAGGGACAGCTACACGTCGGAGCTGCGCACGCGCGCGCACAAGATGCTGGCGGAGGCTTATGGCGGGCGCACATCTGCCTACTATCCATCCTTCGGCGACGGACCACTGGCTCGCGTTCACCTGATCATCGGGTTGAGTCCGGGGCATCCCGAGCCTGACGAGGACAGCCTCGACCTGCAGATGCGCCAGCTGTTCGAGACGTGGGAGGATGCGCTGGGCCGCGTTGCGCGCTCCACGAATTCCGACCAGTCGCTGCTGACGCGTGCGCAGTTCAGCGTGGCTTACAAGGAGAACTTCCAGCCCGAGGAGGGTCTCGCTGACCTTCTCGCCATCGGCGGGCTGGCGCCCGGCAAGGCGATGCGGGCGCGTGTGTGGGGGCCGGACTTCGAGGCGGGCATCAGCCGCGTGAAGATCTATCACCGCGACGAGCCGCTGGATCTCGCCGAGATCGTGCCCGTGCTGGAGCGCATGGGGCTGCGAGTGCGTGCCGAAGTCGGCTATCCTATCCGTCTTGCGGCTGACGACGCAGCGCCTGAGAGCGCGATCTATGTCCATGATCTCGCGATCGACCGTCCTGCCGGCCAGAAGCGCCTCGATGCGCGGTTCGAACGGGCGTTCGAGGCGATCTGGGCCCGTGACACGGAGAACGATCGCTTCAACAGCCTGGTCGTGGCGCTTGGCGCGGACTGGCGATCAGCGGCGCTATTGCGGACGCTATCGCGCTATCGCAGCCAGTCGGGGCTTGATCCGTCCGAGCCGGTTCAGGTGCGGGCGCTGGCTGAGCACCCGGAAATTTCCAACAACCTGCTGAAGCTGTTCGCGATCAAGTTCGACCCGCAAGCGAAGGGCGATCTTGAGGCGCGGCGCAAGGATGCGGCGCCCGTCAACGCGGAAATCCAGAAGCAGCTTGAAGCGGTTGCCACGCTTGATGCGGACCGCGCGCTGCGGCGGTTGCTGGCGCTGGTCAATGCAATTCAGCGGACGAACTTCTATCTCAAGGACGCAGAAGGCAGAGCCCATCGCCATATCGCGGTGAAGATCGCCAGCCGCGAGGCTGATCCCCTGCCCGCGCCGCGCCCCTATCGCGAGATCTTCGTCTGGTCGCCTGATGTGGAAGGCGTTCACCTGCGCTTTGGCCCGGTGGCGCGCGGCGGATTGCGCTGGTCTGACCGGCGCGACGATTTCCGGACCGAAGTGCTGGGTCTGGTAAAGGCGCAGCAGGTGAAGAACGCCGTGATCGTGCCGGTTGGCTCCAAGGGCGGCTTCTACCCCAAGACGCTGCCGGCCAAAGGGACGCGCGAGGAAATCCAGGCCGCAGGCATCGCCGCGTACAAGACATTCGTAGGGGCGCTGCTGCAGCTGACCGACAACATTGTGGGCGGCAAGACTGTGCATCCGCCGGGCGTTGTCGTGTGGGATGGCGAGGACCCATATCTGGTCGTCGCCGCCGACAAAGGCACAGCCACGTTCTCGGATATCGCCAACGGCCTTTCAGCTGATTACAATTTCTGGCTGGGTGACGCCTTCGCTTCGGGCGGATCTGTCGGCTACGATCACAAGAAGATGGGCATTACGGCGCGCGGCGCGTGGGAGGCGGTCAAGCGCCACTTCCGCGAAATGGGGCGCGATACCCAGAGCGAGCCCTTCTCCGTCATCGGCATCGGCGACATGTCTGGCGACGTGTTCGGCAATGGCATGTTGCTCTCGAAGTTCATCCAGCTGAAGGCGGCGTTCGATCACCGCCACATCTTCCTCGATCCCAACCCCGACGGCCTCGAAGCGTCGTTCAACGAGCGCAAGCGCATGTTCGACCTGCCCCGCTCGTCGTGGGCCGACTACAACGCCAAGCTCATCTCGAAAGGCGGCGGCATTTTTGAGCGTTCGGCCAAGTCGATTGCGCTGACGCCGGAAATCAAGGCGTTGAGCGGCCTGACCGAGGACACGGTCACGCCCGACGCACTGATCAAGGCGCTACTGACTGCCGATATCGATCTGCTGTGGTTTGGCGGCATCGGGGCCTACATCAAGGCATCGACCCAGAGCCATGCGGACGTAGGCGACAAGTCCAACGACATACTTCGGGTCGACGCGAAGGATCTGCGGGCGAAGGTAATCGCCGAGGGCGCTAATCTGGGCGTCACGCAGGCCGGGCGCATCGAGTTCGCGCGCAAGGGCGGCCGGATCAATACCGACGCCATCGACAACTCGGCGGGCGTTGATTCATCGGACCACGAAGTGAACATCAAGATCCTGACAGCGGAAGCCATACGTGCCGGCGCTCTCAAGGAAGCGGATCGCAACGCGCTGCTCGCATCAATGACGGACGATGTTGGCCTTCTTGTTCTTGAGAACAATTACGACCAGACAGGCGCACTTTCCGTCATGCAGGCAACCGCGCCTGCAGATCTAGACAGCCATGAGGGGCTGATTCAAACCCTCGAAAGTCAGGGCAAGCTCGACCGGGTCGTGGAGGGATTGCCGTCGACGGAGGCGTTCCGGAAACTTCGAGAACAGCATCTCGGACTGGCGCGGCCGGAGCTGGCCGTGATCATGGCCTACGCCAAGCTGGATTTCTTCTCATCGCTTATCGCATCGAAGGCGCCGGACGACCCGGCCTTCGAGCCGCTCCTCGTCGGATACTTTCCCGACGAACTCGCCAAATTTTCCGAGGCACGCAAACACCACCGGCTGCGCCGCGAAATCATCGCGACCAGGTTGTCGAACCGCATCGTGAACATGACCGGGCCCGGCTTCGTGATCCAGAAGCGAGACGCGGAAGGCGTTGACGCAGGCCATATTGCGCAAGCGTTCGAGGCCGCTCTATCAGCCTTCCACATTGATGAGCTTGTAGCGCGGATCAATGCGCTGGACGGCAAGGCGCCGGCCGCCGCGCAGATAATGATGTCCGTCGAAACCTCGGCCAACCTGCGGATGCTGGCGGGAAGCTTTGCCTCGGAGCCTGAACTTCTGCGATCGGGATCAATCGCAAAAGTCGTGGAGCGGAACCGCAGCGCCATCGCGGAGATACGTGCGCTTCTGCCATCCGCCCTCTCCCCGCTGGTTTCCGGGAGGGTCGATGGGCGCGCGCAGAAATACCGCAACGCCGGCGCCCCCGCGGACATCGCCAATGACGTCGCCTTGATACGCGCGCTGGCTTCGGCGCGCGAGACAGTCGAAATCGCCGACCAGACAAAGTGGCCGATCAGGGCCTCGCTGTTCATGCAGCACCAGCTTGGGCAACAGCTTGGCCTGGATGGTATGCGTTCGGCCGTGCGCGACCTCGATCCGCACGACCATTGGGACAGGCTGGCGCTTCAGCGTGTGGCGGACGACTTGCCCCGCCGCCAGAGCGAACTCACCGTCGCCGCCATTCGCCTTGCGCAGAAGAACAAGGTGGACCCTGCTTCGATCGACCGCGAAGTGGCCGGCAGGCTGGTCGGGTCGTGGATTGCACCGCGACAGGCGCTTGCTGACAGGCTGATGCAACCAATGCGGGCATTCGACAGCCAGGGCGGGTGGTCGCTCGCCAAATTGGTGCTGCTGGGCGACGCAGTCCGCGAATTCATCTATGCTTGCCGTACAGAAGCAGCCAACTGACGTTAACCGGAGTTATGCGTGGACCGCGACCTGACCTTTCGCGACGCCCAGTTGAAGGACGCCGCCGGTCTCGCGGAGATCGGCCGGGACACGTTCGTGGAAACGTTTGGCGATCTCTATCCGCCTGGCGACCTGCGTCAGTATCTTGATGAGACGTATTCTGTCGGAAAGATGGAAGCGGATCTTCAGGACCCCGACGTTGAGTTGCGGATCGCCTATTCGGGCCGCAAGATGGTGGCCTATTGCAAGATCGGCCCGTGCAAGCTGCCGTTCGATGTGGGGCCGGAACCGGCGCTCGAACTACACCGGGTTTATGTCTATCAGGCCGGACAAGGCGTGGGCGTGGGGCGCATCCTGCTAGCGTGGGCGATCGAGCGGTCGCGACAGCGCGGCGCGAAGAATCTCTTCCTCGGCGTGTGGGAATCGAACGAGCGGGCCATCGCGCTGTATGAAAGCCGGGGCTTCGAGAAGGTCGGCGGCTACAAGTTCAAGGTCGGCGATACGCTTGATGACGAATTTATCATGAGACTTCGCCTTGCGTAACGTCGCTTACGCGTCGCTTTACGCTTAACCCCCGCCATCAATCACACTACATAGGCGGCCAGCCCGGTCCTCGGGCCGAGGGAGCCCTGTTTCAAAATGGATTTCGATCTCACGCCGCTAATGTCTGATCCGGCTGCGTGGGCCGCGCTGATATCCTTGGTGGTTATGGAAGTCGTGCTGGGCATCGACAACCTCATCTTCATCTCGATCCTGACCAACAAGCTGCCGGAAGAAAGCCGGGCAAAGGCGCGCAATATCGGCATTTCGCTGGCCTTGATCATGCGCCTCGCCCTGCTTGGCTCGATCGCCTGGATTGTTAGCCTCGACCAGACTGTCTGGAGCCTAGGCTTCCAGGGCGACATTGATCCGCTGACCAACCATCCGACCTTCGAGACAGATTTCTCCTGGCGAGACCTTATCCTTATCGCGGGCGGCCTTTTCCTTGTTTGGAAGGCGACGACCGAAATCCATCACACGATGGACCCGGATACGGACCACGGCCAAGGCGCGCCGGTCGCCGGGCCGGCCGTCATGAACTTCGGCACCGCGATCGTGCAGATCCTGATCCTTGATCTCGTGTTCTCGATCGATTCGATCCTGACCGCCGTGGGCATGACGGATCACATCGCCATCATGTTCATTGCCGTGATCACGGCCGTTACCGTGATGCTGGTCGCGTCGGGACCGCTGGCGCGCTTCATCAACGCCAATCCAACGGTTGTCATGCTGGCGCTGGGCTTCCTGCTGATGATCGGCATGGTGCTGATCGCGGACGGCTTCGGCATCCACGTGCCCAAAGGCTATGTCTATGCGGCAATGGCCTTCTCGGCGTTCGTCGAAATTCTCAATCTGGTTTCGCGGAAGCGCAAGAAGAAGCCGGAAACACCGCCGGCAGTCCATTAAGGGGACGGCAGCGAGCGCATCGCTGTAGTCGGAGACGCATATCGCTTTTGAGCCACACCTTACGGGCGTTGCGTATTTCGCATGCGCGGTGGGTGAGCGTACGCTCACATTCAAGTATTGTCGCGCGACGCGCGGACTGAAACAGTAGCGCAAACAACTCAAGCTGACGGCGGAGGGTGCCAATGAAGCTGACCATCAACGGCAAGGATCAGGAATATACGGGGGAGGAAGACCGTCCCCTGCTCTGGTACCTGCGTGAAGACCTGAAAATGACAGGCACGAAGTTCGGATGCGGCGTCGCGGCGTGCGGAGCCTGCACCGTGCTGGTCGATGGCCAGCCGACGCGCGCCTGTGTGACGCCGGCCGCCTCGCTTGAAGGCAAGAAGATCACCACGATCGAAGGCCTGGATACGCCTGCCGGAAAAGCCGTGCAGACAGCCTGGGCGGAACTGGACGTTGTTCAGTGCGGCTGGTGCCAGTCTGGACAGATGCTGGCTGCGACAGCTCTGCTGACCGCAACGCCCAAGCCCAGCGAACAGCAGATCACCGACGGCATGACGTCGAACATCTGCCGCTGCGCCACCTATCATCGCATCCGTGGCGCCGTCGCGCGCGCTTCCGAGATCATTGGGTAATCACCATGGCTGACACAGCAACCTTCTCTCCCTCGCGCCGCTTCGTGATCGCCGCCATTGGCGTCGGTACGGCTGGCTTTGCCGTTGGCTGCGACACCCGCACGGCGGCTGCCGCCGGGCCGGTCACGCTCACCTCGCTGGGCGATTATGTCCGCGTTGGGTCGGACAACACGATCACCGTCTATCTGCGCCATATTGAATTCGGCCAAGGCGTCTCGACGGGTCTCACCACCATCGTCGCCGAGGAAATCGACGCCGACTGGAGCCAGATGCGCTTCGAACATTCGCCTGCCGACAACGCCAAGTATGGCAACGCGGCATTCGGGGGCATGATGGGCACGGGCGGGTCGACCGCGATCTTCTCGTCCTGGGGACAGCTGCGCGCCGCCGGCGCCTCTGCCCGCGAGATGCTGCGCCAGGCAGCCGCAAAGAAGTTCGGGGTTGATGCGTCTGAGGTTTTGCTCGTGAAGGGCAAGGCCGAAGCCGGCGGCAAGTCCGCCACCTATGGCGAACTCGCCGTGGAAGCCTCCGCAATCACTCCGCCCGATCCGGCGACGCTGAAGTACAAAGATGCGAGCGCCTATGCGTTCATTGGCAAGGAACGTGACGCCGCAACCGGCTATGGCCGTCTCGACACGCCGGACAAGGTTCACGCCAAGGCTCAATACGCACTCGATTATCACGTTGAGGGCGCGCTGACGGCGCTGCTGACCCGCAGCCCGAAATTCGGCGGCAAGGTTGCCAGCTTTGATGCAACCGAAGCAAAGGCCGTCGCCGGCGTTACAGATGTTGTCCAGATCTCGAATGGCGTTGCAGTGCTCGCCACCAATTTCTGGGCCGCGAAGAAAGGCCGCGACGCTCTCAAGATCACTTGGGACGACAGCGCGGCGGAGAAGCGTTCCACTGACGCCATTATTGCAGACTACAAGAAGGCGCTGGCCAAGCCTGGGATGGAAGCACGCAAGGAAGGCGCTGGCGTTGCCGGCCTGACGGGCGCTGGCGAAGTCATCACGGCAGACTTCGAATTCCCATCTCTCGTTCACGCTCCGATGGAACCGCTGAACTGCACGATCACCTACAAGCCGGGTGAATCCTGCACGATCCATTCGGGCTCGCAGATGCCGACAGGCGACCAGGCAGCCGCCTGCTCCGTTCTGGGCCTCAAGCCGGAACAGGTTGTTATCACCACCCTGCTGGCAGGCGGCTCTTTTGGTCGTCGCGCGACGCCGGATGCCGACCTCGTTTCCGAGGCTGCCCAGATCGCCAAGGTGATCGAGGGCAAGGCCCCGGTGAAGTTGATGTGGACACGCGAGGACGACATTCGTTCGGGCAAGTATCGCCCGATGGCGGTTCACCGCATGACCGCGCGCATCAACAACGGCGCAATCGAGGCCTGGGGCGACCGCACGGCGATCCAGTCGATCATGGAGGGCACGCCCTTCCTGCCGCCGGGAGCGCCGGACTTCTCGTCGATCGAGGGTTCGAACGACATTGCATATGCAATCCCTAATATCAGCGTCGACGTTCACCTGGTGAAGAGCCCGGTGTCGGTGCTGTGGTGGCGTTCAGTCGGCCACACGCACACCGCGTATGCGAAGGAACACTTCTTCGACGTCGCCGCCCGCAAGGCCGGCAAGGATCCGGTGGAGCTTCGCCGCGCCCTGCTCGCCAAGGATCCGCGCCAACTTGGCGTGCTGAACCTCGCAATCGAAAAAGCTGGCCCCGTGCCCGCCGGCAAGACACGTGGCGTCGCGGTGCATCACAGCTTCTCGTCTTACGTCGCTGAAGTTGCGGATGTAACCGTGAATGCGGATGGCACATTCCATGTCGATCGCGTTGTCTGCGCGGTTGACTGCGGAATCGTGATCAACCCCGACATCGTTCGTTCGCAGATGGAAGGCGGCATCGGCTATGGCCTCTCCGCCATTCTTGGCGAAGCGCTGACGATCAAGGACGGCGCGCCGGTGCAGACGAACTTTTACGACTACAATGTTCTGCGCATGGCCCAGATGCCGAAGATCGAAGTGCATATCGTGCCGTCGACCGAACCGCCGACAGGCGTTGGCGAGCCGGGCGTGCCGCCGATCGGACCAGCTGTCGCGAATGCGCTGCTGGCCTCGACCGGCAAGACGTACTCCAAACTACCCTTGGGCCTCAAAGCCTAGTGAAAAAGGAAGGGCCCGCCGCTGAAGCGGGCCCTTTCAGTTTGACCTCCGCCTCCTCAGGCGGCTTGGAATTACTTTGCCGGTGCGGTCTTCTCGATCCAGTTCGCGAACGTCTCAGCGAACTGCGCGAGGAATTTGCGCGTCTCTTCTTTCTTGATCTTGCCCTCGTCGTCGAACCAGTCGCCAACGCCGGAGAGGTACATTTCCGGCTGTTGCAGGATCGGCATGTTCAGGAAGGCCAGCGTCTGGCGCAGGTGATGGTGCGCGCCAAAGCCGCCAATATTGCCAGGCGAGCTGGAAACGACCGCCGCCGGCTTTCCGTTGAAGGCGCTATGGCCATACGGGCGCGAGGCGATGTCGATGGCGTTCTTGAGGACGCCCGGCACAGAGCGGTTGTATTCAGGCGTTACGAACAGGACAGCGTCGGCGGACTTGATCCTGTCGTGCAGCTCCACCCATTCCGCCGGCGGGTTGCCGTCCAGATCCTGATTGTAGTGACCGACCTTCGAGATATCGATCTCCTCGAACGTCAGGCCGGCGGGGGCCAGCGCCTCAATGTTTTTGGCGATCTTGCGGCTGAAGCTCTCTTTGCGGAGCGAGCCAACCAGAACAGCTATCTTGCGGGTCATCGGGGGGTCCTTGAATGTATTCTGAGGAGAGAGAAGTCTGTTATGTCCTTGACGAACGGCCTGTTCGTCATTTTGTTGCATGTGCAACATCTAGGAGGTTTCGTTGCGATTGCAACAATCTCAGCTAAAGACCCCGTCGAGAATTCCTTCAGACCCGCTTCAGCGGGCCTGGGTCGCACTGGGTAGGGTGTCGCAGGCGATCCAGTGTCATGTGGAAAGCGCGTTGAAAGATGCCGGGTTTCCAGAGCTTTCCTGGTACACCGTACTCTGGGAGCTGGAGCGGGCGGGAAAGCCCACACGGCCGAAGGATCTCGCTATTCCGCTGTTCATCCTGCCTTACCAGCTCTCGCGGCTGGTGGACCGGATGCAGAGCGAAGGCCTCGTAAAGCGCATCCAGTGTGAGGAAGACAAGCGCGGGCACATGCTGGAGCCGACGGCGAAGGGCTTTGCACTGCGCAAGGCGATGTGGGCCGTTTATGCGCCCGCCATGGACGAGGCGATGAAGCGGATCGACGATAAGGAAGCCCTGAAGCTGGCTGACCTGTTGAACAAGCTAGGCGGCATCGAGCATACGGACTGCTCAGACAAGGGCTGATGCCCCCTAAACGTGACAATTCCGGCCTGACAGCCTATGTCCCCGGCCATGGCCGACGGCGCGCCCTCCTCCGCCAAATCCTCAGTCGACATCCTCACGCTGGGATGCCGCCTGAATTCCTATGAGTCCGAGGTGATGCGAGGCCATGCCGAGGCGGCGGGCCTGAAAGACGCGGTTATCGTGAACACCTGCGCCGTGACCGCCGAAGCGGTTCGACAGGCCCGGCAAACTATTCGACGTGCGCGCCGCGAACGGCCGACTGCGTCAATCATCGTGACAGGGTGCGCGGCTCAGATCGATCCCGCGAGCTTTGCCGAGATGCCGGAAGTTTCCCGCGTTATCGGCAACGCCGAGAAGATGAAAGCTGAGACATTTGCGGCGATCGATTTCGTTGGCGATAGCGAGCGCGTGCAGGTCAACGACATCATGACGGTGCGCGAGGTTGCGGCGCACCTTGTCGATGGGCTGGATGGCCGCGCGCGAGCGTTTGTGCAGGTGCAGACCGGGTGCGATCACCGCTGCACATTCTGCATCATTCCGTATGGGCGCGGTAACTCACGCTCTGTTCCGGCGGGAGAAGTCGTGGATCAGGTGAAGCGCCTCGTCGCCAGCGGGCATTACGAGATCGTGCTCACCGGCGTCGATCTCACCTCCTGGGGCGCTGACCTGCCGGCCACGCCGAAGCTCGGTAATCTCGTCGCTCGCATCCTGAAGCTCGTGCCGGACCTGAAGCAGCTTCGCCTTTCCTCGATCGACGCCATCGAGATCGATGAGCCGCTGTTCGAGGCGCTTGCGCATGAGCCGCGCATTGCGCCGCACCTGCACCTCAGCTTCCAGTCTGGCGACGACATGATCCTGAAGCGCATGAAACGCCGCCACTCGCGCGCCGATTCCATCAACCTGTGCAATCGTCTGCGGGAAGCGCGTCCGGAAATGGCGTTTGGCGCAGACCTGATCGCGGGCTTCCCGACCGAAACGGACGAGATGTTCGCCAACACGCTAGCGAGTGTCGATGAATGCGGGATCGATTATCTGCATGTGTTCCCATACTCGCCTCGCCCCGGCACGCCGGCGGCGAAGATGCCGCAAGTTGCGCGTGACGTCGTGAAGGCCCGTGCTGCAATGCTACGGCAAAGGGGAGCGGAGCGGCTTGGTTTGCGTCTCGATCGCCATGTCGGGCAGACAGCGCTTGCGCTCGTGGAAGCTGGCAACCGGGCGCGTCTTTCGGACTTTGCGCCGGTGCGGATCGATGGCGCCTCGCCCGAGTCCGGACGGCCTGCCCTGTTCAACCTTGTCTCGCGTACTGCGACTGAACTCGTCGGAAGACTCGCATGATCCTCTGGTGGGGCAAGAAGAAACAGCCGGATCCCAAGACCGGCGAGACGCCTGTTGAGCCGCTGAAGCCGGGCGAGACGCCTGCTTCTCCCATCGCGAGTCTCGACCAGCAGATCTTCGGGAATGCGCCAATTGCGCAGCCGGAGCCCGAACTGGGCGACGACCCGATCGGCCTGCGCAAGGCCGCTGAGCGCATCGCCGCTGAGCGCGCCGCAGAAGCGGCAGCACGCGAAGCGTCTGTCCTTCACAAGCTGAGCGAAGGCCTCAAGCGTTCGTCCTCGCGTCTGGCCGAGGGATTGGCGGGCTTGTCTAAGCGCAAGATCGACAGCGACGCGCTGGATGAGCTTGAGGAACTGCTGATCACGTCCGACATGGGCACGAAGGTGGCCGCGCGGATCACCAAGGCCTTCTCGAAGGATCGCTTCGACCGCGAAGTGAGCGGGGATGAGATCAAGGCCGCTCTCGCCTCCGAGATCGCCGCTATCCTCAAGCCACGCGAGAAGGTTGTCGACTTCAGCCTTGGCCCGAAGCCGCGCATCGTCTTGTTTGTTGGCGTCAACGGTTCCGGCAAGACAACCACGATCGGCAAGATTGCCGCCAAGCTTTCCGCGCAAGGCGCCGACATCGTGCTGGCGGCTGGCGACACCTTCCGCGCCGCCGCCGTCGAACAGCTGCGTGTGTGGGCGGACCGCGCCAATGCGCGCTTCATCTCCAAGCCGCAGGGCGCAGATGCGGCTGGTCTTGCATATGAAGCAGTTGAGCTGGCCAAGAGCGAGAACCGCGACCTCGTCCTGATCGACACGGCCGGACGGCTGCAGAACAAGACGCAGCTGATGGACGAGCTGGCCAAGGTCGTTCGCGCCATTCGCAAGATCGACCCCAGCGCGCCGCACGATGTGATTCTCGTGCTGGATGCGACTGTAGGCCAGAACGCGCTGAGCCAGGTGGAAGCCTTCCGGAATACGGCGGGCGTGACCGGCCTCGTCATGACCAAACTGGATGGCACGGCAAAGGGCGGCGTGCTCGTCGCGATCGCCGAGCAACATGCCCTGCCCATCCACTTCGTTGGCGTCGGCGAGAAGGCGGAGGATCTTCACCCCTTCAGCGCCGACACTTTCGCGCGCGCGCTGGTGGGCCTGGACAGCTAGGTGGACCCAACGCTGTTCGCCTTCGCGCTGGGCCTTGGGTCGGCGGTTACGCTGGCGGGGGCGAACACTTTCGTGAAGGCGGCAAAAGACATTCTCGGCGCCCGCGCCGTGATGGCCTTCACGTCTGCAATCCTGATCCTGCCTGCAGTGTTCTTCACGCCCCTGCCGAACCAGCAGACATGGATGATCCTCGGTCTGTCGCTTCCCGCGCACTGGCTCTACCAGACCGCGCTGGTGCGGGCCCTGTCGCGCGGCGATCTTTCGCTGGTGTTTCCGGTGATGCGCGGTAGCGCGCCGCTGTTGACCGCCATCGCCGCATCGTTGTGGCTGGGTGAACACCTGTCTCCGCTGGCGATTGCGGGGCTGACCATTGCCAGTCTCGCCACCATCGTGTTTGCCCTGCCCGAGAAGAATTTCGGCGGCTCCCGCAAGGTGCGCAACTCTGCACTGCTCTGGGCGCTCGCGACCGGCGCGTGCGTCGCGATCTACAATGTCATCGACGCGCAGGGTGTCCGAGCTGGTCCATCCCAGTGGAGCTTCATCGTCTGGCTGTTCCTGCTGGACTGGATCGGCATCAACGCCATCGCTTACCTGACGCGCGGTCGCAGACAGTTCGTCGCCGCCGCCCGCGCAGCTCTGTGGCCGGGCATTGGCGCGGGCGCGTGTTCGCTGGTTTCATTCTCGATGGCGCTCTATGGCTTCTCCATTGCGCCGGTCGCCTACATCTCCGCGATGCGCGAAACAGCGGTGGTGATTGCAGCCGTCATGGGCTGGTGGTTCCTGAAAGAGGGGTTTGGTGCGCGGCGCACCCTCGCCGCCGTCGTTCTGGCGAGCGGCCTTGGTCTGCTGCAGTTCGGCTAGCTTCGGCCGCGTAGCCCGACGCTGCCGGGCCGGACAGTGTTCTTTGCCCAAGCAGGTTGCAGAACGGCCGTAGCAGCGCCGGCGGCCACGCCCTCGTTCGGTCCCCACAACACGTTGAACATGTCGTCGGATTTTTCGTAGGTCCCGTCCCCGGTCGGCCAGCGAAAGGCGGCCCAGCTCATGCTTCTCGCTTCGCAGGCAGCAATGCGCGCGCGATAATATGTGTCGATGTCGCCAAGCCAGCGCGACGCACCGAACTCGCCGAGAAAAAGCGGCACGCCTTGCTGGCGCACAGCATCGACGCGGCTGGCGAATGTGTGTGTGCCGCCCTCGCTGAATACGCTGATACCGGCGGCGTTCCGGGGATGATGGGTGTAATCGCGTGGCTCGTAATCATGGACGCACCAGACCACGCCGGGAACCGGCGGCTTGTTCATGACCGTCAGAAAATCAGTACGCGCGAAAGCCGGCGGCGAGATCAGGATCGGAAGATCTGCGGATACGGCCCTCACCTGCGCAGCGATATCCGCAGAAATGCGCCGCCAGTCTGACACACGGCTCACATCCGCGATATATTGATTGGGCTCCCACGCACCGAGCGGCTGGCCCTTCAGGTTGGTTCCACTGACATTCGGCTCCGGCTCCACCATCAGGTTGAGCCCAGCTATGTCGTTACGGCCTGCGACCAGCCTGGCCGCATCGACGCACATCTCGGCCCATGCAGCCTGCTCATCGATATTGGTCCAGATCGATTCAACGATCAGGTTTTCCGGGAACCAGCTGCCGCGCGCATCGCGATGGAAAATGAAATCCGACCGGCCCGGTCCGGATCGAAGCGCGACGATCGAATACAGCCCGGCAGCCTTCGCCGCATCCAGTTGCTGGACGAGCACATCGGCCATTGCGGTGTCGCGCCGATAGGGCGGCTTCACTGTCCAGAGTTCCGGAAACGACATGACGACAAGGTTCGCGCCGGCCTCCGCCAACGCGTCGAAATCCGACTGGCGATAGCTCGGCAGGACTGCCCCGCCCCCGCCGAAAGTCTCACCGTCGACCTCCAGACGCCGGCGGCGCTGGGCGATGACGGCGCCGCGCAGAACGGGGGGGCCCTCGGTTGGCCAGAGCGGATGCGGCTTCGGCGATTGGGCAGTCGCAACCGGCCCGCTGCAGGCAGTCAGGCCTGCCGCCGCCGCGATTACGCCCCGGCGGGTCCAGTTTCCATGAGGGTTTTCCGGCCGGAAACGCTTCATGAACGGCATTCTGCTTTACTGGGATGAACAAACGGTCCCTGCGCGATCATGATCTGGCGACGCCTTCTTGGCTATTTCCCGGCAAGCCTTGCCGGAGGGCTGGCCTCCTTTGGCGCGGTGTTCGCGCTGACGCGCCTGCTGTCGCCTGCCGACTATGGCTTCTATGCCCTCGCCCTCACGACCATGGGCATCATCTACACGCTGTCGATAACATGGGCCGAGGCGGCGGCTTACCGCTTTGCCGGAGAGGCGGCAGCGAAGAACAAGACGGCGGACCACATTCGCACGATCATGGCCCTGCTTGCGGCTTCATCCGCGCTCGGCATCGCGTTGATGCTTGGCGCGATCATGATCGCAACCGACCCTGTGCTGCGCATGGCGCTTGTAGCGGCGATGTCGACCATGGTGCTCGCGCCGCTGGTCAATGCAGCGCAGGAGATCAATCGCGCCCAGCAGCGCGTGTCGCGCTATTCGACATTGCGCGTGTGTCAGGACATTGGCGCATTCGTGGTTGGAACTTTTCTGGCGTGGCGGACCGGGCTTGGTCCGGCTGCGCCGTTCGTCGGACTTGCGAGCGCGCTGGCTGTGCTGGCCTTCGTCGAAGGATCGCGACTGTGGCGTGAATCGCGTGGCGGGCAGTTCCGGCCCGAGCGGGTGAAACCATATCTGGCGTATGGCGTGCCGGTCGCGGTGGCGCTGGCGCTCAACATCGCGCTGGATGCGGGCGATCGCTTTCTGATTGCATTGTTTCTCGGCCCAGATGCTGTTGGCGTTTA
>JAUYSA010000196.1 GCA_030696545.1 Hyphomonadaceae bacterium | reverse complement strand
GCTCAAGAAGTTGGCTACCAAGTGCTGTCATCCTCGGGCTTGACCCGAGGATCTTTCTTTACGGGACGTGAGTGAAAGCGTTGAAGGAAGATCCTCGGGTCAAGCCCGAGGATGACGGTCGGTGAGGTTAGCGCTTACGCCCGGCCGCCCGTGACTTGCAGACGGTCGGGCGAGACGCCGATGCGGGCGAGGGCGCGGCTCCATTTGGTATCTAGCGAGGGGTCGTACACAAGGGCGGGGTCGGGGATGCCGACTAGCCAGACATTGTCGGCGAGTTCGCTTTCGAGCTGGCCGGCGCCCCAGCCGGAATAGCCGAGGGCGAGGACGAATTTTTCGGGCGGCGTGTCTGAAGTCATGGCGTGCAGAACGTCGCGCGTCGCGGTGAGGCAGACGCCTTCGCATACGTTCAGCGTGGCGCCGTCGCTGTCGTAATCTTCCGAGTGAAGAACGAAACCGCGCTCGCGCCCGACGGGGCCGCCGAGGAGGATGTGTGCGTCTTCCGGCGCGCCATCGCCATCCACGCCGAGCTGGTCGAGCAATTCGGGAAGGTTGTCTTCGTCGCTGGCCTTGTTGAGCACGATGCCCATCGCGTGCTCTGCGTTGTGGGTACAGACAAGGATGACCGCCCGGCTGAAGCGGGGGTCTTCGATCGCGGGGGCCGCGATCAGCAGCTTGCCGGCCAGTGAGCCTTCCAAATGGCTAGTCTCCGTTGGTGTCGACATGCTGGGCTTTCAGGAGGGGCAAGGCAAGCCCGGCCGGTTGATTGCGAATAGGGCGCATCGGCGGAACAGATTCGCCTTGCCGCAGGAATGGGACTAGATCGTGTCCAGTTCATTCGATGACATCTGGAGAGACATCCATGACGATCAAGGTAGGCGACAAGCTTCCGGAAGCGACCTTCAAGGTGATGAGGGACGGCAAGCCGGCCGACATGACCGTTGCTGACCTGACCGCGGGCAAGAAAGTGGCGCTGTTCGCCGTGCCGGGTGCGTTTACGCCGACCTGCTCGGCGCGGCATCTGCCGGGCTACACGGAGAAGGCAGCCGATTTCCGCGCCAAGGGTGTGGATACGATCGCGTGCGTGTCGGTGAACGATGTGTTCGTGATGGGCGCGTGGGGCAAGGACCAGAAGGTTGGCGACGATGTCGTGATGCTGGCCGATGGCAATGGCGCGTTCGCGAAGGCAGTTGGCCTCGAGCTGGACGGCAAGGGCTTCGGCATGGGCTCGCGTTCGCAGCGCTATTCGATGATCGTCGAGGATGGCGTGGTGAAGCAGCTGAACGTGGAAGCGCCGGGCGAGTTCAAGGTGAGCGCGGCTGACTATCTACTAGGCCAGCTCTAGATTTCTGGCGCAGGTCTTCCAGCCGGAGGACCTGCGCGTTCCCTTTACTGCGGGCGCACGGGTTCTGGGACGCTGGTGGAGTGGAAGAAGCTGATGCGCCAGCGTTGGCCATCATGTTTCATTGTCGCGGATTCCAGCCACGACACGTTACGCGTTGCGCCTGCTGAGGGCGTCACCGACCCCGTGTTGACGTAGGTGATCAGCGCCATGTCGCATGCCACGTCGATCCTCGGGTCGTTGACGGTCCATACATAGACCGTGCCTTTGGCGTGATTGGTCTTGATCACGTCGAACAGGGCGTCGCCATCGAAGCGCTTGCCGACGTCAAACGAGAAGAAGTCCTTCGTGATGGCGGCGTGCCAGCCGTCGAGGTCGTCTTTCGTCAGAGCCGTGTACATGTCGCGCATGACCTGTGCGACTTCGGTGATCGCACTGTCAGGCGCAGGGCATGAAACGGGAGCAGGGGCGGCGGCGCCATGGGCGCAGGCGGAGAGGGCAGCAGTTGCGAGCGCCGCGAGGGCAATCTTGGTGCGCTGCATGACGTCTCTCCAGCTGTTTGAGCGGATCGTTTGTCTTTCAGAACGGGCGTCGCGTCCATGTCCGTTTTTCCTTGACCTCTATGCCTGATCGTGACAAGGTTCCTTGTCATCGATTGAGGAGGACGTTCGGCATGGACATGGATCTGGCGAACAATGCGGGGCTGTTGATCCCCGTGCTGCTGGTGGTTGCCGGTGTTGTTCTGATCTTCAGCGCCGTGAAGGTGGTGCCGCAGGGCTACATGTACACGGTCGAGCAGTTCGGGCGTTACACGCGCACGCTGTCGCCGGGCCTCGCTTTCATCATGCCGTTCGTGGACCGCATCGGTCACAAGCTGAACATGATGGAGACCGTGCTCGACATCCCGCAGCAGGAAGTCATCACCAAGGATAACGCGCAGGTATCGTGCGACGCGGTGGTGTTCACGCAGATCGTTGATCCGGTCCCGGCGGCTTATGAGGTGAACGATCTCATCCGCGCGATCACCAACCTTTCGATGACGAATATTCGTACTGTTGTCGGCTCGATGGATCTCGACCAGGTGCTGTCGAACCGGGATGACATCAATGCGCGGCTGCTGAAGGTGATCGATGCGGCGACGATTCCGTGGGGCGTGAAGGTCACGCGCATCGAGATCAAGGATCTGACGCCGCCGGGCGATATTACCGAAGCGATGGCGCGGCAGATGAAGGCCGAGCGTTTGAAGCGGGCGCAGATTCTGGAAGCCGAGGGCGACCGGGCATCAGCCATTCTGAAGGCCGAGGGCCTGAAGCAGTCGCAGATTCTGGAGGCTGAAGGCCGCCGCGAGGCTGCGTTCCGGGATGCCGAGGCACGGGAGCGCGCGGCGGAAGCCGAGGCGAAAGCGACCGAGGTTGTGTCGCAGGCAATTGCGGCAGGGGACGTGAATGCGATCAACTACTTCCTTGGCCTGAAATACGTGGAGGCGTTCGCCAAGCTGGCGTCGTCGCCTCAGCAGCGCACCGTGATCGCCAAAGCGTTCGTACTCGTAGTAGCCGCGGACCGTATCCACACCCCCGGCTCCGATCTGCTCCTGCGGTACCAGCGGGCCGGATGCAAACTGGA
>JAUYSA010000148.1 GCA_030696545.1 Hyphomonadaceae bacterium | reverse complement strand
GATTCCGGCGCCGGTTATCCCCCAATCTGACGGGTGAGATGTGCGGGATCTGGCGGGCGATCTTCCCCCGCTTGCGGGGGAAGAGCTGGCCGTGAGAGCGGTGCGGGTGTGCCCCCTCCGTCTCGCCGCTTTGCGGCGATCCACCTCCCCCGCCTTCGGCGGTGGAGGCAAGGCGGCGGTGGTGGTTTGCCTCCCCATGCGGAGCAGGGGAAGGTCGATCGATGCGCAGCATCGAGACGGAGGGGGATGGTGCGGTGTAGCTCGGGCGCTTCTGGCTAGCGTGCCCGGACCGCCACGTACGTTACTTCGCCCTCGCCCCAGACTTGCAGCAGGACCGGCTTGTTGGCGCGTTTGGCGGCTTCGGCGGCGGCGATGGCTTGTTCGGGGGATGAGACGGGCTGGAAGTGGACTTCCGTTACCACCGAGCCGAGGGGGAGTTTGCCCAGAGCGTCGGAGCCGGTTTCGATCGATTGCACGATGACGCCACGAACCGAGGCAGGGATGCCGCGGCGGCGGCGGTCTGTGTCTTCGATCGCCTTGAACTTGATGCCGAGGATGTTGGTGAGTTCCTTGGCGACGTCGCGCTCCGCCGGTTTGGCGGCGGCGGCCGTGGCGCCGGTGAGCTTCACCGTGGCCGAGCCCTGCTTGCCATTGCGGAGATAACGCACCGAGACCTGCGCGCCGACCTGCGTGACGCCCATGATGCGGAACAGGTCGCGGCCTTCCTTGATCGTCTGGTTGTTCAGCGTCGTGATGAGATCGCCGACTTTCAGGCCGGCGATTTCAGCGGCGCCGCCTTTGGCAACTGATGTGACGATGGCGCCGGACGGGCTTTTGAGGCCGTAGGCTTCGGCCATCGCCTGATCGACCGAGCGAGCCGTGATGCCCATCGTGCCGCGATTGGTCTGGCCGCTCTTGCGGATCTGATCGATCACGACCTTGGCGAAGTTGGCGGGGACGGAGAAGCCGACGCCGACCGATCCGCCGGCTTCGCCGGGCGAGATGATGGCGGTGTTGACGCCGATGACTTCGCCGCGAAGGTTGAATAGCGGACCGCCGGAATTGCCCTTGTTGATGGCGGCGTCGGTCTGGATGAAGTCGTCATAGGAGCCCGCGCTGATGTCACGGTTGCGGGCGGAGATGATGCCGGCGGTGACAGTGCCGCCCAGGCCGAACGGGTTGCCGATGGCGACGACCCACTGGCCGACGTCAGCCGTGTCGGAGTTGGCCCACGGAACCGGCGTGAGCGCGGTGCGCGATTCCACTTTCAGCAGGGCAAGGTCAACGTCTTCGTCGCGGCCGATCAGCTTGGCGGGGAGGACTGTGCCGTCCGACAGGTTGACGTCGATCTCGTCCGCGCCGTCGATGACATGGTTGTTGGTGACGACATAGCCGGCCGCGTCGATGATGAAGCCGGAGCCGAGCGATGACTGGCGGCGCAGGCCGCCCTGCCCGCGCCCGAGCAGGTCGTTGAACTCGTTGAGCGGCGAGTTGGGGCCGTAGGCCGGCAGGCCGTCTCCGCGCGCCACGGTCTGGCGCGTCGAGATGTTCACGACGGAGGGCATGAGGCGCTTGGAGAGCGCCGCGAAATCCTCACCCGCGAAGCCGGGGCGGTTGACCGGCTGCTGCTGGGTTGCGGGCTGGGCCTCCGCGGGCGCAGGAGCCTCGACGTTGAGCAATGGAGCGGCGAAGAAGGCGCCCGCGACGGCGGCGATCCCCAGCACGGGGATGGCAAGGCGCGCCACAAGTGACCGCTTCGAAGCCGTTTTATTGCCAGGCTGGGACGGCATCCGCGTAGAACTCCAGTTCCGGGCCCGTGACAGGCCATTTTCATCGCGAACACTGGCCTCAAAGCGCAGCGTCCGCAAGGCGACCCGCCAGACGGCGGCAGTGCCTTTCGACGAAAAATAGGCCTGCAATTGCGGAGCAATCATGACGCCGGACGCGATCACGAGCCTGTGTGACAGGCGTGCGCTGGCCGGCGGGGGATGCGGAACCCGGAATCCTAGGCCGAACGGGCCTGTGCGACCGGGATTTCCAGACCCATGACCTGATGCATCTTGGCGATAAGTTCGCGCTGGTCGACGGGCTTGGAGACGTAGTCGGTCATGCCGAGAGCGAGATATTTCTCGCGGTCGCCGGACATGGCGTCGGCGGTCAGGGCGATCACTGGCAGGTTGAGCCATTTGTCGGTGGCGCGGATGCGGCGGATGGTTTCCTTGCCGTCCATGACAGGCATGTGGACGTCGAGCAGGACGATGTCGAAATCGCCCTGTGCGATCTTGTCGAGCGCTTCCTTGCCGTTGGTCGCTTCAGTGATCTGGCAGCCCTGTGGGGCGAGGAAGAGCTTGATGACTTGGCGGTTGATGGCGTTGTCGTCGGTGAGCAGCACGCGCAGGCCGCGCAGGGTGCGGACGGCGTGTTCGGGGGTCTTGGCGGCGGGTGCGGTCGGGGCGGCGGCGGCAGCTTCCTGCGCCTTGAAGGTGAGACGGAAGACGGAGCCGCGGCCCTCTTCGCTGATCACGGTGATGTCGCCGCCCATCATGCGGGCGAGTTGCCGCGAGATGGCGAGGCCGAGGCCGGAGCCGCCGAATTTGCGCGTGGTGGCGCCGTCGGCCTGTGTGAACACGGTGAACAGCTTGGCGCAGGTTTCCGGGCTCATGCCAATGCCGCTGTCGCTGACTTCGACGGCCACCATGAACTGGCCACCGCCGAGCGGCTTGGCGGAGATCGCGACCTCGACATTGCCCTGCGCGGTGAACTTGATGGCGTTGGAGAGGAGGTTCGACACGCACTGGCGCACGCGCGTGGGATCGTAGCTGAGGCGCTGGGGGAAATTGCTGTCGTAGCGAACGAAGAGTTCGAGGCCCTTGTCCTCGGCTGTCGACTGGAACAGCTGGCGGGTGCGCTTCATGGTGTGGAGGAAGTCGCCGGGCACGGCGGAGATTTCGAGCTTGCCGGCTTCGATCTTGGTAAGGTCGAGCACGTCGTTTAGCAGGGCCATCAGGGACTTGCCCGAGTCGAGAATGACGGCGACTTTTTCCTTCTGCGACGGCGTCAGGCCGTCAGCTTCCAGCGCCTGCGCCATGCCGAGGACGCCGTTCAGGGGCGTGCGGATCTCGTGGCTCATGTTGGCGAGGAATTGCGACTTGGTGCTGGAGGAAGTCTCGGCAGTTTCCTTGGCCTTGCGGAGTTCGCTCTCGATCGTCTTCCACGCCGTGAGATCGACCACAGTGCCGATCAGCTTTCGGCCGTGCAGGTCGTTGGCTTGCAGCACCTGCGCGCGCAACTGCATCCAGCGGTATTCGCCCGAGGCGAAGCGGACGCGAAGTTCCTGCTTCCAGCTGTCGATGGCGCCTTCGCGCGCTGCCTCGATCGCGCCGAACACCATGTCGCGGTCATCCGGGTGAACGAACTGGTGGAAGTTGTCGAGCGCGGCGGTGTGATCGTCCGGTCTCTCTGCGCCGATGATCTTCGCCAGCGGTGAATTGACGGTGGCGGCCATGGTGTCGAAGTCGATTTCGAAGAAGCCATCGCCTGCGCCTTGGATTGCAAACTCGAGGCGCTTCTTGGTGGCGTCAGCCTCGGCAAGGGCATTGCGGATTGTCCGATAGTTGCGCAGCGAGAACAGCGCAGATTCGGCGATGCTGGCGACCATGAACACGGACGAGATGCTGGCTGCGATGGCGACCCACGCCGGCAAATGGCTCCACGACGAATGCAGCATAAAGGCGAGCAAGGGCGCCGAGCAGACGACGAGGCCGGGCGTCATGATATGCACCTGACCGCGCGTCATGAAGATCACGTGCAGCACCCATGAGCTGCAGATCATCAGGGCGATTACGCAAGCAGCCACATCGCCGGTGAACCAGAGCGCGGATGCGCTGACCATCCAGTGCGCAACCAGCGCGATGTGGATAACGGCGTATGTCTTTTCCCGGGTTGTATCGCCGAGGGCTCGGCGGACGCCAAGAATTACGG
The DNA here is from genome assembly GCA_030696545.1 of Hyphomonadaceae bacterium. Classification (GTDB taxonomy): domain Bacteria; phylum Pseudomonadota; class Alphaproteobacteria; order Caulobacterales; family Hyphomonadaceae; genus UBA7672. The sequence goes on along the minus strand of JAUYSA010000148.1, from coordinate 10,771 downwards.
TGGCCAGCAACAAGGCGGCGGCAGCCATGCCCCACACGGCAGCCAGAGCGGGTCCGAACCAGTAGCTGAGCGTTGCGGCATTGCATACGACGAGGACAAGACCGAAAGCCGTTGTGCGGTTCTTGACGTAAGCGAGCGCAAAGCGGGGCAGCGCCCCTTTGGCGTTCAGCTCCACCTGCGCAATCGGCGCGACAGTGCGGGCGGTGTCCATCTGGGTGTCCCCGAACAGCAGAATTCGTCACTTCATCGCAGGGATTGATTAAATTCCGGTGGAGCAACGGTAGGACAGACCCCGATCCCGGGGTTAATGAGCGTAAACAATCCAATGCCTGTGCGGACCGCGCGCCGAGGTGGAAGGATGTTCGCCGGCCTGTTAGGCCAATGGCGACAGGAGATACGCAGAATGCCCGTTCGCCGCCCCGTTGATGCGTCCAGCCACGTTTACCTGATCGATGCGTCGGGCTTCATCTTCCGCGCCTATCACGCGCTGCCCCAGCTGACGCGGAAATCGGACGGACTGCCGGTGGGCGCGATCTCGGGCTTCTGCAACATGCTGTGGAAGGTGCTGGAGGACCTGAAGGCGGGCGATCAGCCGACGCACTTCGCGTGCATCTTCGATGCGGGCGCCATCACTTTTCGGAACGAGCTTTACGACCAGTACAAGGCGCACCGGCCCGATCCGCCGGAAGATCTGATCCCGCAATTCCCGCTGGTGCGCCGGGCTGCGATTGCGTTCGGCCAGCCTGCGCTGGAGATGAAGGGGTTCGAGGCGGATGACCTGATCGCGACATACTCGCGGCAGGCATCGGCCAAAGGCGCGCGCGTTTCGATCGTGTCGGCGGACAAGGACCTGATGCAGCTGGTCGATGACCGGATCTGCATGCTGGACACGGTGAAGGATCGCCGTATCTGCGCGCCGGAAGTGTTCGAGAAGTTTGGCGTGACGCCGGACAAGGTGATCGATGTGCAGGCGCTGTGCGGTGACAGCGTCGATAACGTGCCGGGCGTGCCGGGCATCGGGATCAAGACGGCAGCGCTGTTGATCCAGGAGTATGGCGATCTGGAATCGCTGCTGGCGCGTGCGGGCGAGATCAAGCAACCGAAGCGGCGCGAGTCGCTGATCGAACACGCCGACAAGGCGCGGCTCTCGAAAGTGCTGGTGACGCTGAAGGATGATGTGCCGGTGGAAGTTCCGCTGGAAGAGCTGGGCGTGTCGGAGCCTGATCCGGCTCCCTTGCTCGCCTTCCTGAACGAAATGGAATTCAGGACGCTGACAACGCGCGTCGCGCAGACGCTGGGGTCGGAGGCGCCTGCGCCTCGCTCATCTTCGGCCGGTGGACAGGCGCTGGCGAATGCCGTGGCGGCGGAACGCGCGGGCAGCGGCAAGCCGACAGCGACGGCGGCGGCCAATGGCGTTCCGGGCGAAAGCTTCGAGCCGCTGGCGACAACGGCGGCGCCGTTCGACCTCGACGCGTATGAGACCGTCACCGAAGTCGAGCAGCTGATGACGTGGATCGCCGCCGCGCGGAGCCAGGGCTTTGTGGCGGTGGACACCGAAACGGACGGGCTGAACCCGATGAGCGCCAGGCTGGTGGGCGTGTCGCTGGCGCTGGCGCCGGGGAAGGCCTGCTATATCCCGCTGGGCCATGGCGCGGGCAAGACCGACCTGCTTTCCGGCGACAAGCCGAAGCAGATCGAGATGGCGACGGCGATCGAGCTGTTGAAGCCGCTGCTGGAGGACCCATCGGTTCTCAAGATCGGGCAGAATATCAAGTACGACATCTCGATGTTCTGTGCGTTCGATATCCGCGTGGCGCCGATCGACGACACGATGCTGCTGTCATTTGTGCTGGAAGCCGGACAGCACAATCATGGCATGGACGAGTTGTCGGAGCTTCATCTCGGACACAAGCCGATCCCGATCAAGGAGCTGATCGGGACCGGCAAGGCGCAGATCACGTTCGACCAGACGCCGGTGGACAAGGCCACGCGCTATGCCGCCGAGGATGCAGACGTAACGCTGCGCCTGTGGGAGCGGCTGAAGCCGCGCCTGTCGCGCGAGGGCGTTGCGACTGTCTATGAGACGATGGACAGGCCGTTGATCCCGGTCGTAGCCGACATGGAGCGCGCGGGCGTTCTGGTGGATCGCGAGAAACTGTCGAAGTTGTCGGGCGAGTTCGCGCAGCGCATGGGCGCGCTGGAGGCCGAAGCGCAGGAACTGGCAGGGCAACCATTCAATCTGGGAAGCCCGAAACAGATCGGCGAAATCCTGTTCGACAAGATGGGCCTTGCCGAAGCAGCGGGCGCGAAGAAGACCAAGACCGGCGCATGGGCGACCGGCGCAGATACGCTGGAAGATTTGGCCGCCTACGGCCATGCGTTGCCGAAAGTTCTGCTCGACTGGCGGATGCTGTCGAAGCTGCGCTCGACCTATACGGAGACGCTGCGCGATGCGATCGATGCGACGACGGGGCGTGTGCATACGTCCTACTCGCTGGCGGGGGCTCAGACGGGGCGTTTGGCGTCCACCGATCCGAACCTGCAGAACATTCCGATCCGCACGGAGGAAGGCCGCAAGATACGCGAGGCTTTCATCGCAGCGCCGGGCAATGTTCTGGTGTCGGCGGACTATTCGCAGATCGAGTTGCGGCTGCTGGCGCATGTCGCGGACATTCCGAGCCTGCGGACCGCGTTCAAGGAAGGCATCGACATTCACGCCATGACGGCGAGCGAGATGTTCGGCGTGCCGGTGAAGGGCATGGACCCGATGGTGCGGCGGAAGGCCAAGGCGATCAATTTCGGGATCATCTATGGCATTTCAGGTTTTGGCCTTGCGCGGCAGTTGTCGATCCCGCGCGAGGAAGCGGGCGCCTACATCAAGAAATACTTCCAGAAGTTTCCGGGCATCCAGGATTACATGGAGCAGTATCGCGCGTTCGGGCGCGAGCATGGCTATGTCGAGACGATCTTTGGACGGAAGGTGTGGCTGCCGCAGATCAAATCGCCCAATGGCGCAGAGCGTTCATTCGGCGAGCGGCAGGCGATCAACGCGCCGCTACAGGGATCGGCTGCGGACATCATCAAGCGGGCGATGATCCGGATGCCGGGCGCGCTGAAGGCGGCGGGGCTGAAGGCGAAGATGCTGTTGCAGGTTCACGACGAACTGGTGTTCGAGGCGCCGGAGGCGGAAGCCAGGAAGCTGATCGAGGTGGCGAGCGAGACGATGGCGCGGGCGACGATGCCGGTGCTGGAGCTGAACGTGCCGCTGGTGGTGGAAGCTCACGCTGCAAAGACGTGGGCGGAGGCGCACTAGCCGGACGCGACGTGCTTCAGCGGAGCCCGTACCGCTTCAGGCTGTCAGCGGCTGAGGGATGGCCGGCCTTGTCGGCGCGTTCGAACAAATCCTTGGCGGTCGCGAGATTCTTCGCGCCGCCCAGCCCTTCGGCGAACATCTCGCCGAGATGAATCATTGCCGACGCATGCCCCTTCTTCGCGGCTCGCTCGTAATGATACCGCGCCTTGGCGTGGTCGGTGACGCTGCCCCAGTCACCCAGCTTGCCGCGATAGGCAAAGCCCGCCACGTAGTCGCCTTCGGCATAACCGGCCGCGCCTGACTTCACGAACCAGTCAATCGACGCCGCCGGATTTTTCGGACCGCCGCGTCCCAAGCGATCCATCTGACCAAGCCAGTACATGGCTTCGCCAGATCCATCGCTGGCCGCGCTGTTAAACCATGTGCGCGCCACTTCATCCTGAGCTGGCCAGTGAATGCCCAGTCCATCATGCAGAAAGCGGCCATAGGCAATCTTGGCGCTGGGATCGTCTGTCGCCACCGCTTGCTTGAGCAGGGCATGGGCGTTGTCCCAGGGAATGTTCCAGCCCTTCGTCTTGTTGTCGATCATCGCGCGGGCCTTGTCGGCAGAGGCGGCGGCCTGTTTCAACAATTCGGGCACTGTAAGGTTGGGCGCAGACGGCGGCGCGGTGGGCTGGGGCGGCTCTGGAGGCGGCTCTCGCGTGACATTGGGCGCGGCAGAATTCTGCGGCGATGGCTTGGGCGTCGCCGCCGCCAGCAACGCAGCGCGATATTCGGCGACAGACTGTGGACGGGAGCGGGGGCGATTGGACAGGCCTGCCTCGATCAGCTGATCTACCTGCGGCGGCACGTCGGCGCGGCCGCGGCTTGGCGGTTGCCAATGGCCTTGCGGCAAGACGCCGACCAGCAATTCATAGAACATCACTGACAGCGAATAGAGGTCTGCTGATGGCTTCGCGGTGTCGGGTGCGGTGATCTGCTCGGGCGCCATGTAGTGCGGCGTACCGACGAGCGTCTGGCTTCCCATCGGGGCGCCGTCTGTTCGCGCCAGGCCGAAATCCAGCACCTTCAGGCGCACGCCGCCCTCGCCCGGCTCGGACAGCAAAAATACGTTCTCCGGTTTGAGATCGCGATGCACAATGCCCTGAGCGTGCGCGGCATCGATGCCATCGAGAATGGCGGTGATGAGCGCGCGAACCACGGGGTAGGCGCAGTCCGTATCCTGCGCGCCGTGCTGGCGCAGCCAGGAGCGCAGGGTTCGCCCCTCAAGCAACTCCATGACCATGTAGGCCTGCTCGCCCGCGAGCCCGGCATCGTGGACGGCGACCACGTTGGGGTGCCGCACGTTGCGCGCCATGATGGTCTCGCGCACGAGGCGCTTGCGCGCTTCGGGTGTTGGCGCCTGCCCTGCGCGGATCACCTTCAGCGCAATCGGCTGATCGATCGTCTCGTCGAGCGCCTTATAGACGCTTCCGGCGCCGCCCTCACCGAGAAGTTCCTGCACGCGATAGCGGGACGCGAACAGTTCGCCGGACTGTAGCGGGCGATGCTCAGGGCCGCCTGACTGCGGGTCCTGCGGCAAGGTACGCATGCCGGACAGGTCGCCCGGCGGCGAGGCGGCAGGGGGCTTGGGTTGGTCGGTCATCGCTGCGGTTTCCAGTTGGGCATCGCGTTCTCGCGCGCTCCCAACAGGCGCGCAAGCGTTGTGCAATCAATCGTGACGATCCGCCAAATGCTGGAGTTGATCCATCAACGGCCGCCTTCTCTGAACCCGGATATAATGAAATAGCAGCAGCTCTTGCTGTTTTTCCGGTCGCTTCCTTGAATCGTATTGGCTAGACAGGCCTCCCCGTTTTTCGATGGATGACATGGCCAAGAAGCCCCCAGTGAACCCCGCCAACAAGCCAGCGCCGAGGCTGGATCCCAAGACGATCGCGCCTTTTTCTCATGCGCAGGGTGATAACGACGCGCAGATGGCGGCGGCGTCCTACAAGCTGGCGGCGCTGGATCAGGACTGGCTGCTGGGTGATTCCATGCGCGGCGTGCGGTTCATGCTGGAATACGCCAAGGTGGAAGAAGCGCTCGACCGCTGGGGCGTGCGCTCGACCGTCGTGGTGTTCGGCTCGGCGCGCTTCTCGCCGCATGGGCGGCCTGAGCATCGGCGCTGGTACAATGATGCGCGTGAGTTCGCACGGATCGCTTCGGAGCGTGGCGGCGCCCTGCTTTCCGAACGCACGCCGCGAGACAATGTCATCGCCACGGGCGGGGGACCTGGGATCATGGAAGCCGCCAACCGCGGCGCACACGATGCCGGCGCGCCGAGTATCGGATACAACATCACCCTGCCGATGGAGCAGGAGCCGAATGCGTATTCGACGCCGGACCTGACTTTCCGCTTCCACTATTTCGCCATGCGCAAGATGCACTTTGCGATGCGCGCCAATGCGCTGGTCGTGTTTCCCGGCGGGATGGGAACGATGGACGAGCTGTTCGAACTGCTGGCGCTGCGCCAGACGGACAAGGCGCCGCCGATTCCGATCGTGCTTTATGACCAGAAGTTCTGGGAAGAAGTGATCAATTTCGACGCGATGGTGAAGCACGGCGTTATCTCAGCGCCGGACGAGTCGCTGTTCACCTATGCCGAAACGCCCGAGCAGGCCTGGCAGCAATGCGTCGACGGCGGCGTGATGACGCGCTGGCTGCAGGAGCAGCACACGACCTGAAGTGTGCCACCGCTGCTAGCGGACGCGGGCTTCCGGCGCGCGCAGGAATTCGTCGGACTGCGCCAGCAGGTAGAGCTGGTTGAGCAGCGAGAGCACGTTGCCGGTCACATCCTTTGGTCCGCTGGTTTCTTCGGCGGGCGTCTGCGGCGCGATGAAGTACACGCGGCCTGCGTGCTCCACCCTTACGGCGAAGGCGCGGTTGCCGCGATCGGCGTAGGTCTGGAACAGGATGACATTGCCCGCGACCGTGGGGTTGGCATCCGACCCGCTGCGCAGCGTCTCGCCGAGGAAATAGATCATGTCGTCGAATGAGCGCGTGCGGATGCTGGCGAGCGGAGCGCCTGTCGCAGCGTCCATGAAACCCCATCTGGTTTCGACTGTGTCACACAGCAGAAGGCGGCGATTGAAGCGGTCCGGCGCGATCACTGCTTCGCCCGTGGCCGGCGTGCGGGGGTCTTCCGAGAGAACGAGCTGGCGGCCTGTCAGCGTTTCGACGGTGCGAATGGTTTCAGTCATCCCGCTGCCGCGATTGCCGCTGCCATCGGGCGAGACTGCTCCACCCAACGTCTCGCGCAGATAGACCGGATCGTAGGGCGAGCAGGCGCGCTCATCGAGGCTGGGCGCCGGCAGTTCGCCGAAATCGACGAGGCCGCGCTTGGCGCGCTCGATGATCTCGGTATAGCGGCGCGTGTTGGCGGCGTCCGAGGGAGACGGCGATGCCGAGAACTCGTCGCCGTCGATATACCAGGGCTGCGTTTCACCAGTGAAGGTGACGGCATCGACGAAGAGCCACATCAGGGTTTCGCGCGGCCATCCCGCCAGCCAGTAATTCTCGAGTTGATCCGGCTGGATCGGCTTGAGCAGGCCCTGCGTCTTGTCATTGTTGGAGAAGGGGTTCACCGAGTATTCGGCGTTGGCGGATTCATTGCGCGAGACGTTGGCCGAGGAGCCGACGAAGGGCGCATTCGCATTGCCGAGGCCGAGCGGCGAGAAGCTGGCCGATCCGTTGAGCGACAGCGTCGGGTTCGACTTGATGCCAGAGAGCGTTGTGTAGTTGGTGGGCCAGCGGTCGCGCGCGCGCATCACGTTCATCGCGATGATCGCTGTCATCGCGCGCGTATGCGCCTCGTTCAGCGTGGCGGCGTTGCCTTCGATGTTCTCCGCGACGCCCGACGCCCCGAGATTTCCGATCGATGCGCAGCCTTGCAGGCTCAGCGCGCCGAGCGCGGCGCCGACCATGAGTTTCAACGACATTGGCAGCGTCCCCCTGATAACCGCGCAGTTCCCTCAAGTCCCAGCAAGGAATTGCCGCCCTCAACCGTCAAGCGAATACAAGCCTGAGGGGAGCGCTCGCAGAAACGCCTTGCCTGTCCTGTAAGCGGGAACAGCGCGGGAAACGGGTCAGACGGAAGTGGCTATTTGGCTTCGAGTGCGTAGAAGCCCGCCAGCTCCAGCCTGACAACCACGTCCTTCGCGCTGTCGTTCTTGAGATACCAGCCGTGGATGCCGTCCCAGGGCGCCGTGAAGACGCCGCTCTCCGGCGAGCCACCCGTTTTGGAATAGAACATCAGGTCGCCAGCGCCGGATGCATCCTTTTCGGTGTGGCCGTGGAACTCCACCTCCATCATGCCGGGATGCTCAAGGTCGCCGTAGGTGATGTTGTAAACGACGCCCTGCCCCTTCTTCATGTCGAGCTTGTATTCGAGATCCTCGCCAGCCTTCACGGGCACATCGATCACGTCGGTGCGCCATTTTCCCTCGGCCTGCAGGGAAATGACTCCGTCCCGCAGGGGGTATTCGCGCCAGCCATTGACCGCTTCGGGGATCACGGGGGCGGCCGGCGCAACCGCTGTCGGGGTGGCTGTATCAACGGCTTCGGGCTTGGCCGCGACCGGCTCCGAACAGGCCGCGATGGCGGCAAATGCTGCGGTTGCTGTGCAAGCGATCAAGCGGTTCATGGAGGCTCCCTGAAAGGCCGCAGCGTACACGAACCAGCGATAACGTAACGGCCTGACCTTATGCCAAAACCGTGAAGTGTCAGGGCTCTCACAGCGATAACGCAGCTGTTAGAGGGGCGCGACGCAGCGTCACTTGACGCCGCCAACCTGACACTGTCCAGTCAACTCAGGTTGCACCGCGATTGTGCTACCGCAACGGAGATCAAAAAATGACCCGCCTTTCCTCCCTCGTGCTCCTCTCTGCCGCCGCCATCGCGCTTGCCGCACCGGCATTTGCCAAGATGTCGGTCCAATCCGCTGAAGGCCTCTGCAAGTCGGAAATCAACAAGCAGCAGCCGGAAGCCAAATCGGTGAAAGTCGACAAACAGTCGACGAAAGCCACCGGCGCCTCGTTCATCTACACCTTCAAGGTGAAAGCGTCCGACGACTCGCTGGCCAAGATGATCTGCACGGTCGACCGCAGCACGGATTCCGTCGCTTCGATCACGAAGACCGCTGACTAACCGGGATTTTGTGCGGGCCGCCTGACTTGCGGCCCGCCGCCCCGTCTTCTGTCTTCAGCCGCTCCGACAGCTTTCCGAGCGCGCGAAGAAACTGACGCCCGGCCTCCGCATCCTTGATGCCGAGTTCGCTGGCCAGATCCCTATTTGTCTCAAGCCAGATGGACATGGCTTCTGCATGAAGCTTCTTGCCTGCACGCGTTAGCGTGAGGTGCTTTCCGCCACGGCCACGTCCGCCTTCCGCTTCCACCAGCTCTCGCCGTTCCAGCACGGTGAAATTGCGGGCCAGCGTGCTCTCATCCAGCAACATGGACTCGCCGATTGCCGCCAGCGTCGACCCCGGCAGCTTTGCGACGGCCGCCAGAAGCCCGAACTGCGCAACGTTGAGATCGAGGTGAGCGAGCCTGCTGTTGAAGAGATTCGTCACGGCGCGGCCAGTGCGCCGCGTCGCGTACGCCAGGCAGTCAAAGTCGAGAAAATCTGATCTGGCCATTGAATTCTGTATATACGTTTTTCCTTGCGCATCAAATCATGCAGATGCAGGATTAAGTCCATGGCCGCGACACAAGCGGCAGATGGAGCCTCCACAATGAAATCCTCCTCCCTTATCGCCCTCCTCTTCGCTGGCGCAGCGCTGGTCGCGGCGCCGGCCATTGCCGGAACGTCTCTTTCCAAAGGCAAGAAGGTCTGCGAGTCCGCTGCTCGCGCGCAGACGCCGGCCCCGAAGTCAGTCCGCACGGACGACGACAAGACGCGGTCGAGCGACACGACTCTGATCTACACGCTCAAGGTCAAGAATGCAGACGACACGGTCGGCAATGTGACGTGCAAGGTCGATCGCACGACCGACGCGCCCACGCTGACCCCTGCTTCGTAACGATGTCTGCGCAGGCTCTGGCCAGCGGCCGGAGCCTGTCACTTCACGTCGAACACCATCAGCAGCGTGCGCTGCGTGGCGGAGTAATTGTCGTCGGAGACGATGAACAGCCGCACGCGGCCATCCGGCATCCGCTTCGCTGCGATGCCTTCGTAATTGTCGATTGTCACGAGCAGGTTCATCTCCGCCAGCACGCGGGATGACTTGATAAGGAAATACTGGCGCGAACGCTCGTGAAGCTCGCTGCCAATCCTGGCGGGCAGATTGGATTGATCCCGATCCCGCTGCAGCACCGTTTCAACAACAGTGATCGCATTGCCCGATAGCGGCCGCGACGAGCGATGCAGGCTGAAGACGCGCGTATCCTCGCCGGACTGCAACTGATCGAGGCCGACCAGCTCCGGCGCATTTTCGCCGAGCGTCAGATCGAAGCGCGCGGCTGCTTCGAGCGGCCTTGCAGATAGCGGGCTGGCATTGCCTAGCTTCGTTTCGACACCCGCCAGAAGATACCAGTCATTGGTGATGGCCAGCCCCTCGACGCCCTGATTGTCGCCGACGTTCAATTTCTGGCGAGCGAAGGCGGCGCCCATGTCCCAGCCAAGCGGGATGCCGCGCGCCGCGGCGCCGCACGCGCCAATATCGTAGGCCAGCACGCGCGCATTGCTTTCAAACGAGACCAGCGCGAGACCATCGCGAATGGCGAGCCCTTCCGCATCGGCGGCGCCCTTGGTGGGGAACGGCTTGCCTTTGCCATCACGCATAGGCGCGATGCGCATTGCCGCCGGCGTCAGTCCATCGTCCTGCAGGTCGATCCAGACGAAGTCGCCCTTGTCGGTGACAGCAATCAGATTCCCGTCGTCCAGAATGTCGATCCCGGACAGGCCGCCGAACCGCTCGTCTTCGCTGGTCAGGTCATAGCCAGCTACAAGGTTGAGGCCGCCGACCGATGTGCGCATCGGGTTCATCGCCTGCAGCGACACGGATTTCGTTGTCAGGGTTATGCCTTCAGCCTCGACCGGCTTCGCGCTTGAAGGGCATGACCGCGAGCGCAGGGAGCCAAAGTAGCCATCAAGCGTGACCGGCTTGATCGCCTGGGGCGGACGCGGTGCGGGCACGCTTTCGATCAGGTCGCCGATCGGGTCAGCTGGAGGCGGAGACGGCTCAGGCGGGGGCTGCGCCACCGCAGCTGCCGCGAAAAGCGCAGCGGCGGCTACCAGCGTCCGGCGGATCAGGGCGATATGCATCATTAGCCCTCCAGAGCCAGTGTTCCCGTGTCATGCCCTGCGCACAAGCGGCGCTCAAGGGAACTCATCAGTCGGGTGTTATTTCAGATCAACAGGAAGCGTCGGCGTCGCCAGTATGTGCTCATAGGCTGCCCAGCGGGCGCCCGCATCGCTGCC
>JAUYSA010000476.1 GCA_030696545.1 Hyphomonadaceae bacterium | reverse complement strand
CGAGGCCGTGCTGGTCGAGCCGCTGCTGGCGGGGACGGAGCATCGCGTGTTTGTGCAGGATGGCCGGGCCGTGTTCCACTCTACCAAGAGTGAGCCGGCGCTTGTTGGCGATGGGCGATCGGCGCTGGGTGATCTGCTCGAGGAGCTGAACCTCAGGATCGCGGCTGATGGCGTTTCCGCCCTGCCCTTGTCCGTGCTGGGTGAGGATGCGGCGCGCGTACTGCAGCCCGGGGAACGCGTCATCCTGAAGGGGCGGCGCAATCTCAGCGCGGCAGGCGACGTTGAACTCGTATCAGAAGACTTGCCGGCGGCGCTGGCGCGGCTGGCGATCGCCGCGACGGAGGCGTTGGGCCTGCGAATCGGCGCCGTCGATATGTTCGACCTTTCGCCGGCTGGCGATCTTTCCGCCCTGACCGTGATCGAAGTGAACGGAAATCCCGGCTTGCGAACGCTGGAGAATGCGGGGCGGAGCGATCTGATCCGTTCCATCTGGACAAGCATGTTGAATGAATGCCTGATTAGCTGATGTTTGGCCTCCCCAAATTCGGCGATGGCATCGGCCTGCATCGCGTCGAACGCTTCCTTCAGGCCCACCGGGTTGACCGGGCTGCGCTTGCCCGCCGTTCGATTGCCGTGACCGGCACGAACGGCAAGGGCTCGACCGCGCGCTTCATCACATCGGCGATCGAGGCGGCGGGTCTGCGCGTGGGCTGTTTCACCTCGCCTCACCTGTTTGATGTGCGCGAACGCATCATGATCGGCGATGACATCATCTCGCAGGCGGAGTTCGATCGCCACGCAGAAACAGTGCTGGCCTTCAATCGCTCCCTGCCCGAAGGCGACAAGCTCGGGTCGTTCGAGTTCCTGTTCATGCTGGCCATGCTGTGGTTCCAGCAGGAGAAGCCGGACGCCATCGTCTGGGAAGCAGGAATAGGCGGGCGTTACGACCCCGTGCGCTGCACGCGCGCCAGCGTTTCCGCTCTGACGTCGATCGAGCTTGAGCATACGGAATTGCTCGGCGCGACCGAGGAACTGATCGCCTACGACAAGACAGATGCTGTGGCGCCGGGAGGATGTATAATCCTGTCGCCGTCGATCAATGAAGGGCTCGCCATGCGCATCGCGGCGTATGCGAACCTTTCCGGCAAGGCGACGCTTCCAGCAACGGCCAGCCGGCGGGTGGGGCCTGTCGTGAACACGCCGAAAGGCGCCCGCTTCACCTATGGCTTCACAGCCGCTCCTGAAGCGGCGGATCAGCCGGTGCGGTTGCGGCTGGCGGGTCAGCACCAGGTCGACAATGCAGTCACCGGCCTTCGCGTGGCGGAGGCGTGGCTAGGGCTCAAGCCGGAAGAGAATGCGGAGCGGCACATCGCGATGCTTGCCGCGCTCGGCCGCACCCGCTGGCCCGGCAGGCTGGAGAAGGTGGCCTCGGCGCCGGATCTCTGGATCGACGTTGGGCACACGCCGAAGGCGCTCGAAGCGGTTACGCGGACATTTCTCGAGTTCGTTCCACGCGAAAAGACATTGGTGGTGTTTGGCGTGTCTGCGTCGAAAGAAGTCGCCGGAATCGCCGATGCAGTAGCTGCCCGCTTCGATCATTTCATTCTGACCCGCGCCCACAAGTCTGGCGCCGACGTGTCGCTTTTTGCGGAAACTTTCCGCAAGCGATCGCAGGACGTGACGATCGCTGCGGATACGACGGAAGCTGCACGCCTTGCGAAGGACCGCGCCCAACGCGAAGGGCTGAGCGTGCTGGCGCTGGGCGGGTTGTTCCTGTCGGCGGAAGTGCAGCACGCCTGGAATGGCAGCGACCCCACGACGCTGGACTTCCTGTAGCGCTACTCCGGCGCCTTCGGCCGCTTGCGCGGCGGCTTCAGCTGCCCGCCATCCAGCGCATCATCCTCGCCCTGGAACATCTTGCGGATGTTGACCGTGGAGCGGGCTCCGACATGGCGAAAGCTGGTATGCAGCCAGTTCTCCGCAGCTTCGCGTCCGGTAGTGAACAGCATGTCGATGAAATCGGGCTCGACGTTGAATTTCGAGGACGCGCCCAGATCCGCCATACCTTTCTCGTCTGCGATGGCGTGCATCAATATCCGGCGGTAGTCCGTACCCTCCAGCCTGCCCGCCTCGATGAGGCGCGTCACGAAATCAACGGCGCGAAGATCATGCAGCAGCGCCGCGTTGAACGTGATCTCGTTGACGCGGTTGATGATGTCTCGCGCGGTTTTCGGAGCGCCGGGGCGTTTGATCGGATTGATCTGCACCAGCACGACATCGTCGGACTCGCAACTCTCGAACAACGGCCACAGCGCTGGATTGCCGGTGAACCCGCCATCCCAATAGGGCACGCCATCGATCTCGACAGCCTGGAACAGCCACGGCAGGCAGGCCGACGCCATGACATGGTCCGCTGACAGCTGCTTTTTGTCCCACACCTGGGCGCGGCCCGTTTCGACATTGGTTGCCGAGATGAACACCTTCACCTTCGACTTCCGAACGCGATCGAAATCAACCAGCTGGACGACCAAGTCCTTAAGCGGATTGAGATTGTAGGGATTGAGATCATAGGGGCTGGCAAGCCGCGTCACGAGATCGAACATCACATAGGTAGGCGAGGCATCGAGACCCCAGCCGCTCAGCATGGCTTCGATAGGCGAGCGGCGCAGCGGGCTGGTGCGCGCCTCGTCGAGCACGCCATTCCAGAATTTCCGGAGGCTCTCGCGCGCCTCTTCGCGGTCGCCAGCGTGATAGCCGGCCGCCAGAGCGACAGCATTCATGGCCCCAGCCGAGGCGCCGGTTATCGCCTCGATCTCGATGCGAGGATCTTCAAGCAGGCGGTCCAGCACGCCCCAGGAGAAGGCGCCATGGGAGCCGCCGCCCTGAAGCGCGAGGTTGATGATTTTGGGCGCGTCGCCTTTTGTGGCCATGGGCTTACAGAGGCGAAGCAGGCCTACACGTCAATGATCTCGATGGCGTGATAGCCGAAACGCGCGAAAGCGGGCGTCATCGCCGCCTTGTTGGCGGCGCCGCCAGTGACATAGGCGACCGGATCCCCGGCAGGGCGTGGCGTTTTCGGCGCAACGCGGATCGCCTGTCTCGCCACCGCTTCGCCAGTGTCGATGAGGCGCACGCCGGGCGGGCACGCTGCCGCGATGGCATCGCGGATCAGCGGAAAGTGCGTGCAGGCCAACACCACGATATCGATACGCGGCCCGTCTGGCGGATCGAACATCGGGCGCACGGCATAGGCGACCTGCTCCTGATCGATCTCCTGCCCGCGCACAGCGCGCTCGGCCATGTCGACCAGCCCTGCGGTTCCGCGGCGGATCACGGTCTTGCCCGAAGCGAACTGGCGTTCGAGATCATCAAGATAGGCGCGGCGCACTGTGCCTGGCGTGGCGAGGATGCCGATCACGCCCGTCTTCGTCTGCTCGGCGGCCGGCTTGATGGCGGGAACAGTGCCGACAACGGGCACGCTCACCCGCGCGCGAATGTCGTCGAGCGACAGGGTTGATGCAGTGTTGCAGGCGATGACCAGCACGTCCGGCTTTGCGACATCGACAAGCGTGGCGCAGAGTTGCGGCAGGCGTTCGCGCAGCTCCTCGTCGGTCTTTACGCCATAGGGGAAGAAGCCGCTGTCTGCCGCATAGTCCACAATCCAGTCCGGCGCGGCCTTGCGCAGCTCCGCCGCGATCGTGAGCCCGCCCACGCCTGAATCAAAGACGAGCGCGCGGGTCATGGAACGGCCTCAGCCCTTCTCGCTCTGGCCGCCGACCAACGGGCCATAGAGGTCCGTGCGGCGATCGCGGAAGAAGCCCCAAGCGGCGCGCGCGCGATCGACTTCGTCCATGTCGATGGTCGCGATGACGACGCCCTCTTCCTTGCGGTCGAGATCGCCAAGGACTTCGCCGGTGTGATCGGAGATGAAGGACGTGCCGTAAAACTCCTGCCCGTTCTCATTGCCCACGCGGTTGGCGGCGGCGACGGGGGTGACGTTCGACACGGCATGACCAAGCATGGCGCGGCGCCAGCGGGCGGCGGTGTCGAGGCTGGAATCATGCGGCTCCGAGCCGATGGCCGTCGGGTAGAGCAACACGTCCGCGCCCATCAGCGCCATGGCGCGTGCGGTTTCCGGGAACCACTGGTCCCAGCAGATGCCGACGCCGATCTTGCCCTTCTTCGTGTCCCAGACACGGAAGCCGGTGTCGCCGGGACGGAAATAGTATTTCTCCTGATAGCCGGGGCCATCGGGGATGTGCGACTTGCGATAGACGCCGAGTAGCGAACCATCTGCGTCGATCATAACCACCGAATTGTAATAGGCGGGGCCGGCCTTCTCGAAGATCGAAACCGGGATCACGACGCTGAGTTCGGCCGCCAGCTTCGCCATCGCGATGACTGCGGGGCTTTCGCGCCAGGCATGGGCGCGCGTGAAGTTTGTCTCTTCCTGCGATGTGCAGAAATAGTGGCCCTCGAACAGTTCGGACGGGAGAATCACATCCGCGCCCTTGGCGGCCGCTTCGCGCACGAGGTCGCTGACGCGCTTGATGTTGGTCGCGGCGTCATCGGACAGCGCTGACTGGAGAACGGCGAGCTTGATCTTGCGGGCCATGATCGCCTCCTGCTTTCTTGTTATTTGGCGGGTTGCTGCTGCGTGATGCAGTGGAAAGAGCCGCCGCCCGAAAGAATGTGGCGCGACGGCAGGCCGACGACATTGCGGCCCGGGAAGTACGGCTTCAGCGCATCGACGGCGCGCTGGGCGCTGGGCGTGCCGTAGGTGGGCACGACAACGGTGGCGTTGCCGATCAGGAAATTCATGTGGCTGGCGGGCACGATATCGCCATCCTCGTTCTCAACGCGGCCCGGCGAGGGAATGCGCACGACTTTCAGCAGGCGGCCACGCGCATCGCGCTGGTTTTCCAGCTGGGCGGCGATTTCGTCGAGACGCGCTGCGTTGGGATCATCCGCATCTGCAGCCGACTGGCAGGCGACGACGCCCGGCGCGAGGAAGCGCGCGATGTTGTCGACGTGACCATCGGTATGGTCGTTGAGCAGGCCGCGATCGATCCAGATGGTGGCGCGTGAGCCAAGTGCATCATGCAGCATGGCCTTCACGTCCATCTCGCTCATCAGCGGATTTCGGTTCGGATTGAGCAGGCATTCCTTGGTGGTGAGGATCGTGCCCTCCCCGTCCCAGTCGATCGCCCCGCCTTCCAGCACGCGGTCCCAGCGGGTCGCGTCGGCGCCAGCTTCGATCGCGACGAACGCGCCGACCTGGTCGTCGTAGTCGAGCACATACTTGCCGCCCCAGCCATTGAAGGTGAACAGCGCGCAGCGATCGTTGGAATAGAAGATCGGGCCGGTATCCCGCAGCCAGATGTCGCCATAGCGCGCATCGACCAGCTCGGCATGATCGCCGACGGCTTTCTCGGCCGAGATCATCGCCGTCGGCCCGTGGACCAGCAGCTTCACCTTGTCGCCCGGACGGCCATCAGGCCCGGGCGCGGCAAGCGCCTTGATCATGGCGGCAACCTCTGCCTGTGCAGGGGCAAGGTTCTCCAGCCACAGCTCCTCGTCGGCGGGCCACGCCGTCCAGATCGCGCTGTGCGGCGCCCATTCGGCAGGAGGATGAAGGTTCGTGTCGCTCATGGTTAGCCCCGAAGCATTTTCGCGAGAAAATGCGACAAACAGAAAAAGAGTGCGGCGCGACCGCTAGGTCGTAACGCGCTCTATCAGGTGCGCGCCAGCACGCAAGCGCCGGACACAAGCGAGCGCATATGGCCCCGAAACTCCAAAAGAAAAGAGGCGGCCTGTAAGGGCCGCCTCTTCCCGGTCTTGAACGTGGTCGGATGACTAGAAGTCGTAGCGGGCGCCGAAGCGAACCTGCCAGAGCGAGGCGTCGACGTTGGTGGTATCCGCATCCGGGTTCTCGAAGAAATCCGAGATGATGTAGCGGCCCTGTGAGTCGAGGCCGCTGACCGTGTACAGCTCGCCGATGCCCGGGAAGCCATGCTCGCGCACGATGCCCCAGTCGCTGTTCAGCAGGTTGCCGAGGTTCTGGACCACAACGAACGCCTCGGCCGAGTGGCCTTCGGCGATGCCGGGGATGGACTGCGACAGCTTGAGATCGACCCGCGCCATCCAGTCGTCATTGGCGATGTTGCGGGGCGCGATCTGGCCACGATAGTCGGTCAGGCGGTCGTTACCCGAAATATAGTCGGTGAGCTGCTGGATAGCCGTGGCATTCGACGACGGCGAGATGATCGGGTCGGTGATGCCGGTCGGGATGTATGCCAGCTGACGGCCAGCCAGCGTGCTGCTGGAGTACGGTTCGAACAGCGACGTGCTGTCGATCGTGTAGCTGTAAGGCAGGCCTTCCTGCGCGAAGCCCGCCAGCGAGAGCCTGGTCGGGAAGTTTTCGAGCAGTTCCAGTTCGTAGTTCACCGCGAAGGTGAAGCGATGCGGCACGACATAGTCCGAGCGATCCAGCGGCATGTTGATGATGTCGTAGCGGGTTGCGTTCTCGAAGTTCGAGAAGGCGACCGACGACGTCATCGGGTTGGTTTCATTGCCGTAGATGTGGGCATAGCCGATCGTCCAGTCGAGGCCGATGTCATAAGCTTTGGACACCGAGAGCGAGTACGTCCAGGAGTCCGACTTGCGATCCGAGTTCGAGAGGATGAAATCGTTCGTGTTGCCGCCGTAACGCGGGCGGCCATCCAGGAACGTGCCGATCCGGGTATAACCGAGCGGCAGGATGACCGGGGCCTTGTCGGTCTGGGCATAGAGAACGTCTGCGTTCACCACATAGTCGCCGCCGAGGAAGGTGTTCGTGTCCAGGTTCCAGGTCATGCCGAGCGCATAGCGCCAGCTCGACGGAAGCTCGAAGTCCGGATCGATTGCATTGACGCCGCCGCGAGGAGTGGCGTTGGCGATGAAGTCCTCGCCTTCAACCGGCACGTCGAAGAACGGACGGCCACCCGTGCCATAGTCAAAGTCTGACAGGTTCGGCACAAGCTGGTTGGCGACTGTCGGGAAAGTGCAGCGGCTGGTGGTTGGCGCTGTCGAAGCCGGCGTCTGGCAGATGAAGTCGCTCGTCAGGACGCCGGTGTTCGAATAGCTGTTCGACAGCCAGACGTTCGGGTTGCCGCCGGAGTAGAGGCCGACGCCGCCGCGCAGCGTGATGTCGCTGTTGAGGTCGTAGGTGAAGCCGACGCGAGGCTGAAGCAGGTGGAGGCCATCGAAGGTCTCGTCGTTGCCGAAGCCGTAGCGCGTGCGGAACGCCTGGTTGAAAGCGGGCTTGTCATCCGAGCTGTAGATATCAAGGCGAAGACCGGCGACCACGTTCAGCGCTTCGTTCACCTGCCAGTCGTCCTGCAGGTAGAGCGTCGTCGTCTCGAAGCCGAAAGCGGCCGCGGCGTCGTTCGGGTTGTTCGTGCCGACCGAGTTCGAGTACTCGAAATAGTTAAAGTTGCCGGCCTGGAAGGCCGCGAGATTCGAGAAGCGCCACTCGCCTTCAACTTCCTGAAGGAAAAGGTTGAACACTTCGAGTTCTTCGCGCTCGACGCCAGCGGTGAAGAGGTGATCCTCAACCACGTAGTTCAGCGCCGCCTTGTAACTCATCACTTCGTAGTCGAGCTTGTTGCGGTGACGCGAGTCGTCCGAACCGAGGTACACGGTGCCGGTACGGCCGTTGGACAGCGGGATGCCGATCTGGATCTCGCCAAACTCCGGGCCAGCAACTGAGTTCTGACGGTTGGCAAGTTCGAGCCGGGAAACACGGAACTCGGTGGAGAGAGCATCGGTCCAGTCAGAGAAAAGCTGGCCCGTGTAGGATTCAAGCTTGGCGCCGCGTTCGTAATAGTGGTTGCCGTCCACGATCTGCGTGGCGTTGTCGTCCGACGACGAGAAGTTGAAGCCGTCGTTATAGTTGTAGGTCAGGGCCGCGCGGTGGCGGTCGTTGATCGTCCAGTCGAGCTTGACGAGCAGCTTTTCGTCTTCAACGGGGATTGAGGAAGGCAGGCCGCCAGCTTCATAGCCATACTGGTTCACGGCTGTATCGACGATGGCCTGGTAAACGGCGGGGTCCATCAGCTTGTCTTCGGGCTTGTACGCGAAGACGTTCGCACCCTCGAATTTCTCGTAGGCGGTGAAGAAGAACAGGGTGTCTTCAATGATCGGCCCACCAAGGCTGAAGCCGTAACGCTTCTCGTCGAACGTGCCGAGTTCGCGGTCGACGCCATCTGTCTTGTCGCCGGTCAGGCCGTCATCGGTGTAATCGAAGAACACGCCGCCGTGGAATTCGTTGCCGCCCGACTTGGTGACAGCGTTGATGTTGCAGGCGGTGAAGAAGCCATACTGTACATCGAACGGAGCAAGCTCAACTGAGACCTGCTCGATCGCGTCGAGCGAGAACGGCATACGCTCGGTCGGGTAGCCCGAGCTGTTGAGGCCGAAGCTGTCGCCGATGCGCGTGCCATCGAGGGTGAGAGCGTTGTAGCGCGGGTTGGCGCCGCCGCAGGAGATGGCGTCCGAGTTGCCCTGGTCGATCGAGATGCGCGGATCAGCCGCCAGCAGATCGCGGATGTCGCGATTGGCAAGGGGGAAGGACTGGAGGTCGGCGAGGCTGAAAGTCGCCGAGGGCCCCGTAGCGACCGGCGTGGCGCCGGCCTGGGTGGCGGTGATGATGACGACGTCTGTCGACACGGCGCCGGAGAATGCGAGGGAGAGGCTCGTGGGCTGGCCCAGGTTCAGGAACACGTCATTGACCTGCGTGGGCTGCTCGCCCTCGGCAGCGATGGAGACGGTGTAGGGACCGCCGACATTGAGGCCGCGGACGTCGAAAGCGCCGGTTGGCGTCGTCACGACGGTACGGGTCAGGCCCGTGCGCGTGTCCTGGACAGTGACCGTGGCATCGCCAGCGGGAACGCCGTCGGCGCGAGAGACAGTGCCCTGCACGCCCGAAGTCGTTACCTGTGCGAACGCAACAGGCGTCAGTGAAGCCGCCATCGCGGCGAACGCAACACCACCAGCCATTCTTTTGAGATTGATCATTGTCACCCCTGGAGAACCAAGGAGGAGCGCCACGCTCCCCCGGATTTCATCGCGCCGATAACC
>JAUYSA010000448.1 GCA_030696545.1 Hyphomonadaceae bacterium | reverse complement strand
GAGGTGCTCTTCACTCATGAACTCGGGATGCGGGACGATGCCCTCGTGCATCCGGCTGTAGATGCCGTGGAAGTAGTCGACCTTCTTCAGTTTGGCGGCGAGGTCGTCGCCGGACGCCGCGCCCGGAGCTCGAAACGCGTTGTGCTGGTCGAAGCCATCGCCATCGAAGATGTGGATCTTCTTCACGGGCGTCTTCGCGACAAGATCGAGGATGTAGCCGCCCGTGCCGCCAAGGCCGAGGATGGCGACGCTGTTGAGCATCAGCTTCTTGCTGGCGCCGACGATCTCCGCGCGACTGCTCGCCGTGTCCACGTAGTGGAAGACGGACTCCGGATCGTCGTCGATCACAAGCGGGAACGTGCGCGCCGTCGCCGTCGGGTCGATGGCGGCGACCGGCTCCGTGATGCGCTGCAAGTAGCTCATCACCTTGTGCCGGATATCCTTGTACTTCCCCGTCCCAATGGGCTTGGCCGAGAAATTGACCTTCGCCGTCACCTCCCCGGCGCGCGCCGCGGAAGCCGACGGCGCGAGGCCGAAGATCTCGGTGCCGTCCGCGTTGCAGGGGACGTCGCCCGCGAACTGGGCCTGGTGGTCCTTCGGCGGCTGGACGAAGTCGTTGGCGAGGTCGAGCGGCATCATGAGGACGCCGCGCGCCACCGCCCGCGCGCTGTTGACGTAGGGCACGTCCCGGACGACCAGATAGCCGTCCGGGGCCTGGACATTGTAGCCCTCGTCCCGAAGCTGCTTCAGCAGCGGGTTACGAGCGATCAGTCGCTGTGACATCGAACGACATCCGGTTCTTGATCTTGACGCTCTCGCCCGGCTTCATCGAGCCCTTCGGGTTCGCCGGCGGGCCGTCGCCGTAGTCGATGGTGATGAGGATGTTCGGGCCAGTGGGCGGGTTCTCGAACGCCAGCTTCACCAGCGCCTCGAACGAGATGCGCTTGCCTTCGACCCGCTTCTCCTCGGCGTTGACGATGATGACCGTCGTCGCGCGCACGGTGCGGATACGTTCCGTACCGCGTTCGCCCAGGTCCGCGCTCTCGCCTTCGTCGATGACGAGGTCCGGCTCGTCGCCGCGCTCCAGGACGAAGTCCTTCTCTTCGGGCGCGCCCGTGATGCTGCGGAGTTCCGCTTCGCTGATCGTGCGCGCGCCCCACTCGTAGCCGCGCTCGTCGACCGTGAAGGTGAAGATGCGGTCCGACGCGAACGCCCAGAAGGTCTCGCGCCCCTCCTCGGTCAGGTCGACCCTTTCATCCAGCCCCACCGAATGGCTGCCGGGAGCCGTCACCTGGATCAGGACATGGTCCGTGGCCGGGTTGAAGCCGCCCTGGCCGAGGACGTCCCGGCCAGTGAGCTGCGGGTCCGCACTCTGGTGGCGGATGTTGTTGAGGAAAAACATATACTTGGTGCCGGAGCGATCCGGCGGCGATCCATCAGGCGGCATGCCTAATCTCCCTTGCTAAAACGCCGAACACCCGGCAGTCTGTATAGGTTAATCGAACGCATCGTTCGCGTCAAGGTAAATCAGCCGACGCGTCCGTTTTATCTATACGACCGTTTGGAGGGTCTATGCCGCTTGGGGAAAAGATCAAGGAGCTCAGGACAAAGCGCGGGGCTTCCCTGCAAGACGTCGCCGACGCGATAGGCGCGTCGAAGGCTCACGTCTGGGAAATGGAGAGCGGTCGCAGCAAGAACCCGTCGCTCGACATGCTCCAAAAACTGGCGACCCATTTCAATGTGACAGTCGCTTATCTCATCGAAGAGGCCGAACCCGACCTGACCAAAGCCCAGCAGTTTTTCCGCCGGAACAGCGAGAAGTTAGCCAACCTAGAAGACAAGGATTTCGCCGCGCTCGAACACCTCCTCTCCATGGTGACGAAGAAAGAATGAGCGCGGACTCGATAGAGATCGACATGATGGAGCTGGCCGATGTCGGCCAGCCCACCAAGATCGCCCACGAGATCCACCGTCAGCTTCGCGCACGGTTCGGCTCGGTGCCGCGCCGCATGCCGCTGTCGCAGCTCGCCTCGGCCGTTGGTATCGAGGGGATCGCGCTATTCGACGGAACGTCCTTTGAAGGTACGCTCGTCCTGCAGGACGGCCGTGCGGCGATTGGCATTCGTAAAGGGATGCGGAGCGGGCGTCACAACTTCACGCTCGCGCACGAGATCGGGCATTTCTTGATCCCGACGCACCGCCTTCAGCGCCAGCGTTTCCTCTGCGAGACGGTCGACATGCGCCGCGTCCGAGGCGGCAATTTCAGCGAGCGACCAGAACAGGAGCGCATCGAGGTTGAGGCGAACGAGTTCGCCGCGGCGCTCGTCGTGCCGATGCCAGAGTACGGCATGGAACGGAAGGCGCTCGGCTCGGCCTGCGACATCGCGCATGTCCGCCAACTCGCCGAAACCTTCGATGTCTCCCAGGAGGTCATGGCGAAGATCTATGTGCTGAATACCGACGAGAAAGCCGCCATCATCACGTCGAAAGGCGGCGTGGTGCAGAGGGTCATCCCGCAGCCAGGCTTCCCATTCCTCGGCCTCAAGAAAGGGGCGCTGATACCCAACGCCGCAGTCACGCGCAGCTTCGGTCTCACGACTGCCAATGACCCGATCTCAGAGCTCAGAGAGGTCGCTAGCGATATATGGCTCGAAAGGAGCGGCAACGTTTCTGCAATTTACGAGCAGGTCTTCGTCCAGGAAGAAGGCTGGGCCATGACCCTCCTGCTCGTTGACGAGCAAGAGGACGACGACGAAGCCGATGACAGGAACTGGAACCGACGTAGCTCGCGATATCCCGCTTGATCTAGTGTTACGCGATTGCCATCGATCACCAAAGTCAGCCTATCGATCTAGACGGAAGCTGATCGCAAAAACTGCCAACGCCTCAGCCTGGGGAGCCTTTGGGATCCTTCGATCGCGGATAGGTCCGCTCTTCTTGGATCGTATTGTCGACTTTTCGGATTCGAACGGATCCGCCTGACGGGCCGACCGCGGCACGAAGACCTTTCAGGGCTTCTTCCTTGTTCTCGAAAACGCGCTTCGCGCGGTCCGTGCCTTCCTTTTCCAGACGCCACTTCTCGCTCTCAGCATCTCTATGGAGGGTGTACTTGTCGATGGGCATTGCGAACTTCCTGGTGTGCTCGATTCTATAAGTTTCTTGGTTTGTTCACCAACTTGCAGGTGTCAACCACCACCGCCCGGCGTTACGTTCAGCTCTGCCAAATTCCTAGAAGCCGTTGAAGTCGAACGGATCGCTGACGAGCTTCAATTCGTCGGTGTGCTTCTCAAATGTCTTGCCCTCAACCTGCGCCTTAGTAGCGCGAGCAATCACAAGCCCCCGAGCCGGCGGAAAGCCATTTTTCGTTAACATGCGAGCAGCAGCGACCATCTGCGATCCCGAGGTCAGCACGTCGTCGAACAGGACCACCTTGCCGGCGGGTTTCGCAGCCAACACCATGTGCGGTTCGTAGAGGTCTGGGTGTCTGTATTCGTTCTTTTTGTGGGCCTTTTCGCGGGGCTTATCCCAGACGATCGCAGGGCAGACTTCTGCGTCCTTACCGAAACCCTCGGCGACTAAGCTTGCGAGCTCGACGCAGCGGAATTTGCCTGCAACGCTGCTCGCCATTCCACTGTTCGGGATGGGTACGATTGAGATCGGCCCCGTTATATCTTCGCGCAGCTTTTCGCCAACAACGGGCAAGAGCACCGCGATAAATTCATCGATAGTCTGGCTGGTGAAACGCTTCGTTCCACCCTTCATGTGAACTTCAAGATATCCGTTGAAGTCCTCTTGTTTCATTCCCCTAACTATAGCGCGGGTATCGAAATCAACGTCTCGCCACTTACACCCGACTTCGGTCAAATGGTTGAGCCAATAAACGTAGGGCAGGCTTTTCATTTGGCGATAGCGTCCAATATCTCCTGCGTGGACGAAATCACCTTCACTTTAGGATTGCCGATGAACTTTGCCGGCCAGGACAGCTTCGGATCTTCGGCGACAGCACGTAAGATAAAGAGCCAGCGCCCCAACTTCTGACACTCCGCTGCTTGGTGGAGCGTGCCTGACGTGTCTGAGGCTTCGATGATAGCCGATCCATCACTCACTGCGGCCATTACACGGTTCCGCTTCGGGAAGTTCGATGGAAAGACGCGAGTCCCATTCGGGAAAGGCGTCAGCAGCAAGTGGTTCTCGGCAATATCCTCTTGGAGTTCGCCATGCTCCGCCGGATAGGCTTGAGAAAGCGGCGTTCCAATCACGGCGACGGTAGCGCCGCCAGCCGCCATCGCGGCCCGATGCGCGTTCACGTCCACACCCTTTGCAAGGCCGGAGACGATCGTCACACTGGCTTCGGATAGCTCTTTAGCGAGGCGTCGAGCACGCGCCGCACCCGCTTCCGACACGTCGCGTGCGCCTACGATAGCGATTGCCGGTCTGTTCAATAGGTCGAGTTGGCCAGAATAGAACAGTTCGACCGGCGCGCCTCTTCCAGCGCCAAGAAACGGCAGTTGGTCTTCGTCGAGGTTCGGGCGATCAACGCGGCCAAGTAGGTCGCCAAGTGAGATAGTCCGCACATCCGCGGGCGGATGATAACGCTTCCTACGCCGTGCCGAGCTAGCCTCGGCC
>JAUYSA010000429.1 GCA_030696545.1 Hyphomonadaceae bacterium | reverse complement strand
GTGGTCGCTGATCAAGGATGCGGACCACAGGATGTCTCGGCCGCAGGATATTGCGCGGATGGTGGCGACGGTTCTGGCCGCGGCCGATCAGGTTGATGTGTCTGCCTGAAGGCAGTCGAGCAGGCCTTCGCGATAGGTCGGGAAGCGCGGGCGCCAGCCGAGGGCGGCTTTTGCCTTGGCGTTGGAGACGCGCTTGCACTCCGCATAGAAGCGTTGCGCCATCGGCGAGAGGTTTGCATCCTCGAATGCGACGGCGGGAGGCGGCGGCACATTCAGAAGATGCGCGGCGTGGACGAGCACTTCGTCGGCGGGCGCTGGTTCGTCGTCGCAGATGTTGAAGACGCGCTCGGATGAGTTTCGAGCCATCGAGAGTTTGAGCGCACTGGCAATGTCGTCGACATGGGCGCGCGAGAAGACCTGACCGGGCTTCACGATGCGGCGTGCGTTTGGTTCGCGGACGCGGTCGAGTGCTGAGCGGCCGGGGCCGTAGATGCCGGGCAGGCGGAAGATGTGGGCGCCTGTCTCCAGCCACTGCGCCTCGGCGCGGGCGCGATTGATGGCTTCGCGGCTTTGCGGATTGAGCGGGGTTTCCTCGAAGGCCCAGCCGCCGCCTAGGTCGCCATAGACGCCGGTGGTGGAGAGGTAGCCGATCCATGACGCGGTTTCGACTTGTGCCTCGAAGGCGCGGAAGACCGGGCAGCCTGCTTCATCCGGAGGGACGGAGATCAGCCATGCGGCGTCTTCTGGCGGGGCGAGGTCTTCGCCCGGCCATATCGCGACACTCCAGCCATGGGATCGCGGAGCGGCGGCCGAGGCTTCGCTGCGGGTGGTGCCGGAAATCCTTACGCCATCGGCTTTCAGGGCCTTTGCGAGCCCCGTGGCGACATAGCCGAATCCGAATGCGAAGAGCTGCGTTGGGAGCATGTTCTTGCCGTATTGATGCGCTAGGGCTTATGGCCCTGACAGGCGTGGCTGACCAGCCGCGTTGCTTCAATGGACCCTGGCTATGCGTTCAGTCCTGCTGATTTCATTGCTGCTTGCCGCGGCGCCCTCTGCGTTCGCGCAGACCGAGGAGGAGCGGCTGGAGCAGTGCATCATCCAGATCGATAAGGACGCCGACGTCGCCTATCAGGACGGCCTCACCTGGCTGTCGAAGGGCAATCGTCCGGCGGCGCGGCAATGCACGGCGCTGGCGCTGATCGCGCTGGGGCAGGAGGCGGAAGGCGCTGCGCGGCTGGAGGAGCTGGCCAATGCGCCGGACGCCGGCGGCATCGAGGAGCGTGGCGTCTATCTCGCGCAATCGGGCAATGCGTGGCTGATGGCGGGCCTGCCGGATGCGGCGATCGTCACGCTGACCAACGCAATGAAGCTGCGGCCGGAAGATGGCGAGCTCTACACGGATCGCGCGCGCGCCTACCTGCTGCAGCAGAAGTGGACCGAAGCTGGCAAGGATCTCGATGCGGCGATCCAGCTGTCTGCGGGCAATGCGGAGGCGTTCCGGATGCGGGGCTATGCACTGCTGAAGATGAACCGTCTTGCCGATGCATGGGGCGATGTCGAGACTGCGATGCGGCTTGCGCCGAAGGATGTCGATGTGCTCGTGCTGCGCGGCGACGTGCGCGAGGCGATGCGCGTTGCGGGCGCGGAAGATCCGGCTGGCGCGGACAAGGTTGAAGAGCCGCGCACGCGGATTGTGGGGAATTAGCATTAGGCGCGGGATTTCAAATATCGAAGTCAGGGGGAGGCGAGAGCCCCCGCCGTCTCGGCGCTTCGCGCCGATCCACCTCCCCCGCCTTCGGCAGTGGAGGACGTTCCCCTCAGTCGCGACTTAGCGATCGGACCGGCCTGAGCCGTCCGGGATGCTTCAGCTCTGGCCCCATCAAAATGGAGGGCCGGGGACGCGGGATGGCCCCGCGTGGTTTGGGCTGACTGCTGTTGCAGCCTGCCGGCAGTGAAGAAGAAACGCGACAACCCGCGCCCCCGCGATCGTTATCCGCCAGCTGGATCACGGAGGTGTTTCACCTCTTGGACCCCAGGCCGGCGACGGAAAGGCCGGGGTGTTCTCACCCAGTCCCTGTGACGGCGTGGGCCGGAGCACCTCGCCGATAACTACGTGCGTTGGCTGTACAAACAGCATTCCGCCGGACCAGACCGCTCGATCGCATCGCCCCCGCGCCGTTGAACATCGCGACTGCCCTCCATGCGGAGGCGACATGCGCATTATGCTTCAGGTGGGAGGGGGTGGGGATGGAGGATTCTCTATCCCCCACCCAAGGCGTTGATGGGAAAGGGATTGCGGGGGTTGGATTCCGCGGAAGTTGGTTCGATCTCAAGCTGTCATCCCTCGGCTCTCTCCGCCGCATCCCCCGCGAAAGCGGGGGTCCAGCGCTGACGATGAGGCTTCTTTTTTTGAGTGAGTCTGGATCCCCGCCTCCGCGGGGAACGCGGACCCTAAAGGGGTCCGCTTCCAGGGCTTGTGGCTTGCGCTGGTGAGCGGGTCCGGAATGACAATTCGGGTCGTCCAGCGGCCTTCCGTGAGCGGCAGGAAAGTGCGACGACCCGTCTCGCGGCGCGGGTGTTGCAAGGCGATTGACAATCAGTCGCAAACCGCTGCAAATCGTTCTCATGATCATCTGCGTGTGTCGGGGCCTCAATACGACGAAAGTGAACGACGCCATCGCGGCGGGCGCTCGCTCCCCTGCGCAGGTCCACAAGCACCATTCCACGACGATAAACTGCGGAAAATGCTGCGAAACTGTGTGTGGGATGATCCGCGAGCAGGCGCAGGATGACGTCTGCTCGTCGCAACGGATGCTTGTCGCGGCCGAATAGGCTTCTGCGGCGAACAGCTTTACTTGCGAACGAATACTCCTCGCATTCTCAAAAATTCCCAATAAAAACAACTTGAAAAGCTCAGAGAGTCGGCGTCTCTGGGGGCAGTTCGCGCGTTATGCTTACCAAGGCGCTCCCCGCCCCTCCCGACGCAGCTTTTGAAGGAATCCGCCCATGAAAGGCGACCCGAAGATCATCGAATTCCTGAATCAGGCGCTCAAGAACGAGCTGACCGCGATCAACCAGTACTTCCTGCACTCCCGGATGCTGCGGGACTGGGGGGTCTCGGAGCTGGCGGCGAACGAGTACAAGGAATCGATCGAGGAGATGAATCACGCCGACTGGCTGATCGAGCGGATCTTGTTCCTGGAGGGCCTTCCGAACCTGCAGGACCTCGGCAAGATCTTCATTGGCGAGACCGTCCAGGAAATCCTGGAGTGCGACATGAAGGTCGAGCAGATCGCTGTGCCGGTTCTGAAGGACGGCATCGAGTATGCCGAGAAGATCCGCGACTATGGCTCGCGCGACCTGCTCTACAAAATCCTCCATAACGAGGAAGAACACATCGACTATCTGGAAACGCAGTTCGATCTCATCGCGCAGATGGGCATCCAGAACTATGTGCAGCTGCAGTCGAAGCCGAACGCTTCGCAGGCGCTGGACAAGTAGTCTGCGGGGACGCGGGTTTGGCACTGGCGCGGGTTCACCACGTCGATCTTTCAATCCGCGACATTGCAGCGGCCGAGCCGCTGTATGATCTCGTGCTGACGCATATCGGTTATGTGAAGGGCAAGCCCTATCCCGATGGCGGCGGCGAGTGGGATCTTGAGGATGGATCGTCGATCGGCATTCGCCCGACGGCTGGCGTGAATGCCGGCAGGGATCACGATAGGTATTCGTCGGGTCTTCATCATCTGGCGTGGCGGGCGGTGAGCCGCGAGGATGTGGATGCGTTGTTTGCGAAGCTCTCGGCGTTCGGCGCCGTCATTCTCGATGTGCCGGCAGACTATCCGCAGTACAATGGCGGGCGGGGATATTACGCGGTGTTCTTTGCTGATCCTGATGGGCTGAAGCTGGAATATGTCTGGACGCCGTGAGGGCGGATCAGCTTGCTGACGACGGCTTGGCGGCGGTCGTGAGGAACTCCGCATACATCCGGTGGGCGCGTTCGGTTAGCGCGGGGTCGTAGCGGACGCGCCAGTCTTGCGCTTCGATCTCATCGAAGGCGTGGGTGGCGCCTTCGAAGATGGCGACGTCGATAGAGGCCGAGGGCGTGCGCATGCGGTTGAGGACGCGGACGAGTGATTTGCCGCCGACGACTGAGTCCGCCGTGCCGACGATGGCTTGCACGGGCACGTCGATGCGGAGGCCGTTGACCGGCGCGAGGGCGCCAATGCCCTGATAGGGATAGATCACGAAGGCGCCTGCGAGACCGGCGAGAGGTTCTTCTGGCAGGCCGTAGAGGCGGGTGGCGTTCTCTATCTGGCGGCCGGGGGTCATCGACATGGCGTCGAGGGCGGTCCAGCCGCCATGGCTCCAGCCGGCGATGACGATGCGGTTGGGATCGATCCAGGGCTGGCGGCGCGCCCATTCCATCATGGCGAAGAGATCACCGGCGCGTTCGCGGCCCCAGAGCTGCAGGCCGGTGCATACGGTGGCGTAGGCCTGGAATTTCGAGATGCGGCGGTGGCCGTAGCTGTCAACCACGAGCGCTGCCCAGCCAGCGGACTTCGCGACGGCGGCCCAGCGTTCCTGCAGGTTCTTCTTGCCGCCGCAGCCGTGGAACTGGAGCACGATGGGGAACGGTCCCTCGCCTTCCGGCTTGTGGAGTTCGCTGGTGCGCATCAGCGCTTCGATGCGCTGGTCGACTGTTGCCGCCTGCAGGGCCGGGATCATCGGCCGTGGCGCCGATGGAGCTCGGCCAGGAGTGTGCGGTCGAAGTCGGGGCCGCTCATGTCATTCCACGCACGCAGTTCGTCGCCGATGAGGGCGAGGCTGCGGGCGGATGCGAAGTCGGGGCCGGGGATCATCTTGAGATCATAGAGGCGTTGGGGCGAGTAGCCGGTGAGAACCCACGAATGATGCCAGGACAGCTTTGCCGCCTTGGCGAGTTCGTTCGTGCAGTTGGAAGCGAGCGTGTTGTAGAAGCGCGGATGGGTGGACACATCGATCGTGCGCTGCAGGAGATTGCGGAGGAATGCCTGTTTCTGTTCCGCCGAAAGCGTGAGCGGATAGATATAGACGTCCTTCTTGAGATAGGTGGCGCGCCGCGTGAGCAGCTCGCGCGCCGTGTTCCACATGTAAGCAAGCTCGTACTTGTTTAGAAGGCCATCGACTGCGGAATAGGTCTCGTCCGCTTCCAGTCGCGCCTCGACCGTGAGGCCGACCATCTTATCGCCGGGGAATTCGAAGAGCAGCAGGGTGTGGGCGGCATAGGGCTGGCCGGGCTGCGGCTCGACGACGAACCAGATGTCCTGCACTTCCGCAAAGCGGGCGGTGAAGCTGGTTGAGTCTTTCGTGGTGGGGCCTTCTGCATTGTAGGACCAGTCCATCACCGGATCGAGCGTGAAGCTGTCTTCGGTCTGCGCGACCTTGGGCATGACTGCGAGGTTTTCGACCCAGTCGCGATCAAGCCGGGGTTTCGCCATCGACATGACGCCCATGAACGCGACGAGCAGCGTGGCGACGGCGATGCCAGCCGTCGCCCACTTGTGTTTTTTTATCCAGGTCCAGACAGGCATCCGACTAACTCCCCCGGTTCGCACAAAAGCATGGGTGCGCGCGTGAATCAAAGACCTGATAGGTATTGCCGGAAGGTTCAAGTCAGGCCCACAACAGGCGTGGTTTCACTTCGGGGGATGTGGGCCTGAAACACAAGATCAGGGGACTCATCATGCAATTCCGGGATTTTCTGCTGGCTGCGGCCGGCGTGGCGATGCTCGCTCCCGCGGCGAGTGCGCAACAGGCGGACACCTATGTGCGGCCCTACTGGTGGGACAAGCCGGTGGTCGAGGGAATGGGCCGCGCGATGCTGGACGTGGCGCCAAACCGCGCGCGGTTTGACCTGTCGTTCGTCGAGACGGATGACCAGTCTGATGCGTCGATGAAGAAGGCCGTGGCGCGGGCGAAGATTGCCTATGACGCCATCAAGAAAGTGGCGGGCGACAAGGCGCGCATTACCACGAGCGTCAACGTGACGGCGTTCTACAAGCAGTACAAGGACAAGGAAGGCAATGTTCAGACGAACACACGCGCCGACCAGGTCGAAGGTTATGAAGCGCGCGTGTCGATGAGTGTGGTGCTGCTGGATACCTCGCTTGCCGGACGGGCGCGGGCGGCGGCGCTGGCGCTTGGGCCGCAGGACGCGGGGCGCGTGAGCATCTATCTGGAACAGACTGCGGAAATGCAGCGCGCTGTTCTGGACGCGGCAGCGAAAGATGCGCGCCAGCGGGCGCAACTCGCGGCGACCGCTGCCGGCGGGCGGCTGGGCGACATTCTGGTCGTCCAGGAGGGCAACAACTCGTGCATGGGCAACTGGTCTTCCTCGCAGGTGGCCCGCGTTCTGGGGGATGGCGACAATTACAACAGGTACGCGCCATCGCCTGCCTTTGCTCCGCCTCCCCCGCCCCCTCCACCATCGGCGCCGCCGATTGCGTCGGGACAGGTCGGCAGCCGCACGATCACGGTGACGGAGAAGGACCTCGCGGCGCTGGACCTGCCGAGTGATCCCTCGCCTCAGCAAATACAGGCAGATATCTGTGTGATCTACACACTGGTGAAGTGATCGCCTGACAGGGCTCATGGCCGGCGGGAGGCGCCTCTGAGTGAGGCAACCATCCGCCGGCCGCAGCTTTCGCCACCAGCAACGAAATGGCGGACGTTGGGGAACGTGCCCGCAGCTTCGACATTTGCGCCGCTGACGCGAACAATTCTTGCTGTTGCTGCCAATGAAAGGCGTGCGCGGATTGCGTTCGCACGGCGCAGGGATACAGCTTTGCGCTTCGGGGTACCGGGGTCCGCCATGCCTGATGTTTTTGTTTCCTATAATCGGGAAGACCTTCCCATCGCGCAGCGCGTTGTGGACGGGCTGGTGCATGAGGGGCTGAACGTCTGGCTCGATATGGAGCTGAAGGCAGGCGAGAATTACGACGAGATCACCGAGGAACGGCTGCGCGGCGCGAAGGCCGTTGTGGTGCTGTGGTCGAGCCGGTCGGTGAAGTCACGCTGGGTGCGGGCGGAGGCGACGATCGGCCAGCGCAAGAGCACACTTGTGCCGGCGATGATCGAGGAATGCGACCGGCCCGTGATGTTCGAGCTGGTGCAGACGACGGATCTTTCCAAGTGGGAGGGCGATCGTGCGGACCCGAACTGGCGCAAGCTGGTTGGGGTGATCCGCGACAGGATCGCGGCAGCGCCTCCCGGCCCGCTGTTCGCGGAAGGCGGCGTGAAGAAGCAGGCTGGCAAAGGCGCCAAGCGCAAGGCCGCGCCTAAGCAGGTGGCGATCCGCAAGGAGCATGTCGTCAAGAAGCGCGGGATGGGCGTAGGCGGCGTGCTTGTCTCGATGTTTGCCCTGCTGGCGGTTGCGGCGGCTGGAATTTATGTGTGGCGTCCACAGCAGGTGAACGAGTTGCTCGCCTCGCTGTCGAACCAGGCCTCCACGGTGGCGACGGATGTGGCGTCGCTGCGCGCGGCTGGCGCGGATACGCCTGCACCCACGCTCACGGCGACAGCGTCGCCTGAGGCGTTGGTCGATGCAGCGCCGGTTGATCATCCTGCAACGCCAGAGCCTGCAGCGCCGCTGGCTGAAACAACGCCGGCGGCAGCGCCCGCGAATACGTTCCGCGAATGTGACGCCTGCCCGCTGATGCTGAATGTGCAGGGCGGCACGTTCATGATGGGCGCACCGGATGACGAGCTTGGCCGCAAGGCCTGGGAAGG
Source organism: Hyphomonadaceae bacterium (assembly GCA_030696545.1). Classification (GTDB taxonomy): domain Bacteria; phylum Pseudomonadota; class Alphaproteobacteria; order Caulobacterales; family Hyphomonadaceae; genus UBA7672. Next base: position 6,535 of record JAUYSA010000429.1, on the reverse strand, counting down.
TCCGCAGCGCAAGGTGGCGATGGCGCCGTTTACGATGGGCGTGAGCGAAGTCAGCTATGACGAGTGGGATGCGTGTGTGGCCGATAGCGGATGCGGCAAGTACACGCCGAAGGATGCCGGTGCTCGCGGCAAGCTGCCGGTGACGCAGGTGTCGTGGAAGGACGCGGTGGCTTATGCGGCGTGGCTGACGAAGAAGACCGGCCGCGCCTATCGCCTCCCGACCGAAGCGGAATGGGAATATGCGGGCCGGGGAGGCACGACGACGCCGTTCTGGTGGGGCGCGATGAATGATGTCGCGAAATCGGGTTCAGGGGCGGCGACGCAGGCCGTCGATACGCTGGCGGCAAATCCGCTGGGCCTGCTGGGCGTGACGGGGAATGTGCGTGAATGGACGCAGGACTGCTACGTCAACACGTTCGCCAAGGCACCGCTTGATGGGCGCTCCGTTGAAGTGGCGAAGTGTGCGCAGCGCGTGTTGCGTGGCGGGTCTTTCAACGATGGCGTCGAGGCGCTGCGGATTGCGGCGCGGGCGCGCAACGCGCCGGACTTCCGTGACCGGCTGACGGGTTTCAGAGTTGCTGCGGCGCCCTGACAACTGCCTTGACGCCGCCGCATTCTTCGATCAAACACCCGCGCCTTGGATCAACCTTCTTTCGGATGCGACCGATGAAACGGCGTTACGAAAATCAGATCGCGAAGACCTACCAGCCATTGCTGGCGGGTTGCGATTGCATAGAGGGATAGGTCCAGAGCATCAGTCACGACTGATGGAAACCGAACCCTCCGCGCACGTCGCCGGAGGGTTTTTTGTTGCCGCTCATGCAGCGTGACAAAACTCCGGGATGCGCGGAGGGTCTGCGAACAAGGAAACGCAGACATGAGCACGTTTGAAGTGTTCGAAACGGCGGCCGGTGGCCGCATCAAGGCCTGGGTGAAAGGCGTGCCCGTCGAGGACAGCGCCCGGGAACAGCTGGAAAACGTCGCGGGGCTGCCGTTTGTGCATTCCCACCTCGCCGTCATGCCAGACGTCCACTTTGGACGCGGGGCGACCGTTGGCTCGGTGATCCCGACCAGGGGCGCGATCATCCCGGCCGCTGTCGGCGTCGACATCGGGTGCGGGATGATGGCGGTGGAAACGACCCTGCGCGCGGAGCACCTGCCGGACTCGCTGGCGAAGCTGCGTTCGGAAATCGAGCGCAAGGCGCCGGCTGGGTTCGGCCGCAACGGTGAATGGGGAATGATCCCGGACTCCGTGGCGTCGCGCCTGCGCAATTCGGATCTTGAGGAACGGCTTGATCGTATCCGCGACAAGCACCGCAAGATTCCGAACCACAAGGTGGGCGCACAGCTCGGCACGCTTGGCTCGGGCAACCACTTCATTGAGGTGTGTCTCGATGAGCGTGGCTTTGTCTGGGTGATGCTGCACTCGGGCTCGCGGGGCACGGGGAACCAGATCGGGCAATACTTCATCGAGGCCGCTCGCAAGGCGCTCGAGAAGCGTGTGCTCGGCTATCACGTGCCCGATCAGGATCTCGCCTTCTTCGTCGAGGACGAGCCGATCTTCGACGACTACATCGAAGCGGTCGGCTGGGCGCAGGATTATGCTCGCGCCAACCGCGAAGCGATGATGGAGCGGACGCTGCAGGCGCTGCGTGAGCAGATGCCGAAGTTCAAGCTCGGGAAGCACGCGGTGAACTGTCACCACAACTATGTGGAGAAGGAACACCATTTCGGCGCGGACGTGTGGGTGACTCGCAAGGGCGCCGTGCGTGCGGGCGAAGGCGAGCTTGGCATCATACCGGGTTCGATGGGCGCTAAATCGTTCATCGTGCGCGGCAAAGGCAACCCGGAGTCGTTCTGCTCGTGCTCTCACGGCGCGGGCCGGAAGATGTCGCGTACCCAGGCGAAGGCGTCATTCACGCTGAAGGATCACCGCGAGGCGACCGAAGGCGTGGAATGCCGCAAGGACCAGGGCGTGATCGACGAAACGCCGATGGCCTACAAGGACATCGACGCCGTCATCGCGGCGCAGAGCGATCTGATCGACGTGGTTCACACGTTGAAGCAGGTGGTGTGTGTGAAGGGTTGAGCGTCCTCCCCCGCTTGCGGGGGAGGTGGCCCGAAGGGTCGGAGGGGGCGAGACACGAGGGAATCTCCTTGTGGCTCGCCCCCAACCCCGCTTCGCCGTACTTCCCCCGCAAGCGGGGGAAGATGGGCGCTTAAACCGCTTCGATAACCGTTGCGATGCCCTGGCCGCCGCCGATGCATTGGGTGGCGAGGGCGTAGCGTTTGCCTTCGCGTTTCATGATCTGCGCGGCTTTCGCCGTGATGCGGGCGCCGGTGGCGCCGAGCGGGTGGCCGATCGAGATGCCGCCGCCGTCGATGTTCACTTTCTCCATCGGGATTTCGAGCTGACGGATCGAGGCGACAGCTTGTGAGCCAAAAGCTTCATTGATTTCGACCACGTCGATATCGCGGATGGTGAGCCCTGCCCGCTCCAGCGCCTTGCGGCTGGCGGGGACGGGACCCATGCCCATGATTTCCGGGGGGACGCCGGCGATGGCGACCGAGCGGATGCGGCCGAGGATTTCGAGGCCGTGACGCTTTGCGTATTCCTCCGACGTGATCAGCGTCATCGCGGCGCCGTCTGTGAGCGGCGAGGATGTGCCGGCCGTTACCGAGCCGTCGGGGCGGAAGGCGGGCTTGAGGCCGGCGAGGCCTTCGAGCGTGGTGGAGGGGCGAAGCGTTCCGTCCTGGTCGACGATGCCGTCAGCTGTTTTTACCGGGACGATCTCGTCGCGCAGACGGCCTTCGCGTTGCGCTTCGGCAGCTTTCATCTGCGAGACGTAGGCGAGCTTTTCCTGATCAGCGCGTGAGATGCTGAACTGGCTGGCGACATTTTCCGCCGTCTCGCCCATCGAGATGTAGGCGTCGAGCATCACGTCGGGGTTCTTCTCCGCCTTGCCCTTGAAGCGCGGGTTGGGCGAATGGTTGAAGCCGCCCTGTGGCACGCGCGTCATGCTTTCGACGCCGCCCGCGATGAAGGCGTCGCCAGCGCCGATGGCGATCTGGCCGACGGCGTAGTGGATGGCCGACATGGACGACCCGCAGAAGCGGTTCATGGTGATGCCGCCGAGTTCGATGGGTAGGCCGGCCAGAAGGGCCGCGAGGCGGGCGATGTTCGAGCCCTGCTCTGCTTCCGGATAGGCCGTGCCGAGGACGACATCCTCCAGCGTCTTCGGATCAATGCCGGTGCGCTCGACCAGCGCCTTTATGGCTATGGCGGCGAGATCGTCGGGGCGGATGCCCGCGAGCTTGCCCTTGTTGGCGAAGTGGAACGGTGTGCGTGCGTAACCAGCGATAACGGCCCGGGCCATGTGCGACTCCCTGTCTTGTTTGCTCAAGTTCTGGCTCTTTATATGATGGATATCATATTGCATCGCACAAGAGGGTCCAGAGGTTAAATCGGAGGCTGACGCCACGGTACGGTCGCGTTCTGGGGTTATGTGCTTGGCAAGGCTGAGGAGTTTGCGGCAGAGACTGCCGCGGGACGGAGACCGGGACGTGATGCGCCAGCTTGTACTTCTTCGCCACGCCAAGGCTGCGGTCGATTCCGACAGCGGCGAGGATTTCGATCGACCGCTGGCGGCGCGGGGGCGGGAGGATGCGCCCGTGGTGGGCAAGGCGCTGGTGGATGCGGGGGCGGACCCGCAGGTTGTGCTGGTGTCGGACGCGCGGCGGACGCGGGAGACGTGGGGGCTGATCGCGGCAGCATTTCCGAAGGCCGAGGTGCGATTCCTGAAGTCGCTTTATCTCTGCCCGTCGGAATTGCTGGTCACGGAAGCTGAGAGCGCCGGAGCCGAGCGGGTGATGATCGTGGCGCACAATCCGGGGCTGCACGAGCTGGCCACGCGGTGGGCGCATCGCAACAACGAGTTGGAGACGAAGGTGCGGGCCAAGTTCCCGACCTGCGCGGGGGCGGTGTTTGCGCGCAAGGACAAGGATTCGTCGTGGAAGCTGCAGGCTTACGTTACGCCGAAACTGATCTCGGACTGATCAGTCGGCAATCGGCGTTTGCGCCGATGGGACGATGATGAGGTCGCCCACGCCCTCGAACGACCAGTTGTTCACCAGGCCGAGCAGGTAAAGCCCGTAGAGCGTGAGGAAGATCAGGCCAGTAGCCATGCCGACGCGGCGCTTGGCGAAGATCACCAGCGTGACCAGGATGGCGGCGGCGGCCATGGCCCAGTTGCTGAAGGCCGTGAATTCCGGGCTCAGCATTTCGCGCGGCCCCAGAATGCCGACAACGCCCCCGACGCCGAGAATGTTGAATATGCAGGCGCCGATGATGTTGCCCATGGCGACATCGCTCTGCTTGCGGAAGGAGGCGGCCATGGCCGCGCCAAGTTCCGGCAGGGACGAGCCGAAGGCCAGCAGGGTGAGGCCGACGATACGTTCGCTGGCGTTCAGTTCCTTGCCGAGCGTGATGCCGCCATCGACGAGAAAGCGCGCGCCGAGCGGCAGGCCGACAAGACCGATCAGGATCAGCATGGTCATTCGCCATGCCGAAGTGTTCATGATCGCGATTTCTTCCTTGGTGTCTTCTGTCCGGTCCTCGCGGTCGATCATCCAGGCGAGCACGGCGTAGATCGCGAGAACGACGAGGAAGACCATGCCGACGATCTGCGTCAGGCCGAAGAACATGGTGACGCCGATCCACGCCGCCGTGCAGCACAGCATGAAGAACGCAGTGATCCGCATTCGGTGGGCGTCGGTTGCGATCGGGAAGATCAGCGCGGGAAGCGCCAGCACCAGGAAGATGTTGGCGATGTTCGAGCCGATGATGTTGCCGTGGGCGAGGCCGGAATAGCCGGAGGACGCCGCCTGAACGCCGATCAGGAATTCCGGCATCGACGTGCCGAAGCCGACAATCACGATGCCGACCAGCAGGGGCGATACGTTCGACTTGTAGGCAGCCGCGAGCGCGCCACGCACCAGGCAGTCGCCCGAATAGATGAGGATGGCAAAGCCAATGACGAGGAATATGATCGAGGCTGTCATGCGCCTTGCCTCCCCTTCCTCTCAGCCGCCCTAGGATACTCGCCTAGTCGATGCGACGGTATTCGAGCAGGTTCAGCAAGCTGAAAACAACAACAATAGCCAAGATTGCCCAGACAGCCGCCACGGTATTCTCCTTCAGACTTGTCCCAGTCGTGTCTATGCCTGTCCTAGACCGTTTCCTGCAAGGCTCCTACCCCTTGAGAAAGCCTACAATTCGCGACCGTGTCTTCCAGAGCTACTGGCGCATGCGCCGGCCGGCGACGCTGGGCGTTCGCGGGGTTGTTGTGGACGAACAGGGGCGCGTGCTGTTGTTGCGGCACACCTATACGCCGGGCTGGCATTTCCCCGGCGGCGGGGTCGAAAAGGGCGAGACATGCGCTCTGGCGTTGTCCCGCGAACTGGAGGAAGAGGCGGGAATCAGGGCGGCGCCTGAAGCGTTCGAGCTGGTTTCGGTTCATGCAAACCATGCGTTTTTCCCGAACGACCATGTGCTGGTGTATCGGATAACCGCGTGGACGCAGGGCGAAGCGACGCAGCGGGGCGAGATCGCGGAAGTCCGCTTCTGCGATCCTGGAAACCCGCCGGATGAGGTTTCAAAGGGCACGAAGCGCCGGCTGGACGAGATTTTCGCGGGCGCGAGACGCAGCGAGCAGTGGTAGGCGCGACGCCCTGCTGCATTTTGCGCGCTGATCGGCCATTGATTTGCAGTAATGTTTGGTCATCACTGCCGCCCGTAAGTGGAGGACGTGAATGCGACTGGCTTCGATCTCCCAACTGGCCGCAAGTGTCGGCGCTGCTCTGGCGCTCGCCGGGTGCGGCGAGCCGACTGCAGCGACGGCGAATCCGCTGGTTGGCAATCTCGAAGGCGACGCGGCGCTGATCGCTACGGCGCAGAGGATCAGCGATGCGATCGGCGGGTGCGTGAAGGCTGCGGATGCGGCCGTGGAATCGAAAGTGGTGGGTCTGCAGAGCGGGGCCGTTGTGATGCTGGGCTGCAGCCAGGGCGGCTACGCCACGTCGCATCGGCTGTTCGCGGTTCGTGGGCCTGATACTCTGGAGCTGCTGTCGATTCCAGACTTCGGCGCGGAAGGCTGGTTCGCGACCACACAAGCGAACATGGCCGAGGTTGATGCCGGGACGGAGATGCTGACGACATTCAGCAAGGCAGCTGAGGATGGCGCCTGCGGATCGGAAGGATCGTATCACTGGGACGGCAAGCGCTTTGTCCTGCAGGAATTGCGTTGGCAGGATTGCACGGCGCCCGATCGCAAGGGGCCGCCCTTCCCTGTGATGTGGCCGACGCAGGTTGGCGCGGTGGTTGACCCGAACGGCGCGACGCCGGAGCCGTAGAGCTTATCCTGGATCGGTGAGCACGCCCTCGTCCTTCGACGGACGCACGCTTCGCGTGCTGCTCAGGATGAGGGCTACTTAGCCGCTGGTAGTTTAGCCCTCATCCTGAGCAGGCCCGAAGGGC
>JAUYSA010000401.1 GCA_030696545.1 Hyphomonadaceae bacterium | reverse complement strand
TGGTGTGGCGGATGAAGCAGGAGGGGCTGAAGGAGAGCTGACATCCTTCCCCGTTCACGGGGAAGGTGGCGCGCAGCGCCGGATGGGGACGCAGCCTGGCGACTCATCGTGAGTATCCCCTTGTCGACTCCCCCCTCCCGGCTTCGCCGTACATCCCCCGCACGCGGGGGAAGATGCTACTCTGCCCTGTGGTCCGGGTCAGGCTGGATGATGGGGGCGAGGTGGAGGTCGACGGGTTCGAATTCGGCGAAGAGGTCGGCAGATTCGAAGAGGGTGTTGAGCGGGGCGTAGTCGCTGCAGGCGGCGAAGCGGGACCACATGGCCTGTATGCGGGGATTGCCGTGCGCTTCCTCGATGGCGGCGGGAGAAGCCCACTCGAAGACTTCGATGATGGCGCCGTCCTTCGCGCGCATGACCGTGGCGGGGCGATCGGTGGCGAGGCCTTCGGAACGCAGCAGGTGCACGTGGTCGCGCACCTCCGCGAGCAGGACCTCGATTTTGCCGGGCTTCGGGCGGTAGGCGACGATGACAAGGCGCGGGATGGTCATGGGCGGGCTCCTGTCTGGGAAGATGGAGCATTTTTGGGGTTTGTCATTGGGCGGCGAGCGTGCGCGGCCATATCCACCGTGTCCCCCGCGAAGGCGGGGGTCGAGCGCTGATGGCGACACTGGTTTTGGATTGAGGCTTCAGGCTTTATTTCCAAAGAGGACTGGATCCCCGCCTTCGCGGGGAACGCGGACCTGATAGTCCGCTTCCAGAAACGCGCACTGCTGGCGGCTCACGTCCCGTCAGGCGTTCCGGCCAGCATTGGCCGCAGCCATTCGGCCTGTTGGGGGTCGAGCCTCGGGAGCATGACGCGGGTGGTGTAGTGGCCGAGCAGCGCGTCGCCGCGCATGAAGGCCCAGTCGATGATCTGGGTGGGCTGGATCTCGACGATGGCGCCTTCGCGGAGTTCGCCGAGATAGCGTGGGTTCACGGTGAGTTCGCCGACGATCCTGTCGTCGCTGCGCGCGATGTTCTCTAGCCAGGCGTCTTCAGCGCCGGGTTGGCCGTCGCGGCGGGGAAGCGCGGCTTTCAGGGAGAAGTCGTACTCGTCGACTTCTGGCGCCTCGAAATGCTCCCAGAAGAAGGAGAGCTTCGCCTTTGCGCGATCTGAGGCGGCGGCGAGATCCTTGCGGTATTGCGCATCTGGATCATCGCCTTCGCCCGAGCAGGCGGCAAGCGCGAGAAAGCAGCAGAGAAGAAGCGCGCGGATCACTTGGCGATCAGTTGGGCTTGGGGGCGGCCGGGTCTTTCAGTTTGATCTCGAACAGTTTGGGCCAGTATTTGCCCGTGACGAAGATGCGGTCGCCGGCGCTGTCATAGGCAATGCCGTTGAGGACATCGGCTCCCTGCCTGTCCTGCGGGCTGAGCAGGTTGGCGAGATAGACGACGCTGTTCACATTGCCCGTGGCGGGATCGATGCGGACAATACGGTCGGACTGGAAGACGTTGGCCCAGATCTCGCCCTTGATGAATTCGAGTTCGTTGAGCTGATCGACCGGGCGGCCATTCATCTTCACATCGATACCGCCGGTTTCCTGAAGGGTAGCAGGATCGAGGATGCGGATGCGGCTGGTGCCGTCGCTCATGAAGATCTTCTGGCCGTCAGTCGTCAGCGCCCAGCCTTCGCCTTCATAGGCAAACTCGCCGGTCGGCTTCAGCGTGGCGCGGTCGTAGATGAAGCCCTTCTGGTTTTTCCAGGTGAGCGAGATGATCTTGTCGGGGAGGACGAGCACGCCCTCGCCGAAATACTGGTCGTCAATGTCGTGCTGGGCCTGCACGGCGCCGGTCGCCAGATCGAAGCGGCGAATCCAGGAGGTGCCTTCCATGCCGGTGCTTTCGTACATCACGCCATCGACGAACTGCAGGCCTTCGGTGAAGGCTGCCTTGTCGTGCGGATAGGTGGCGACGACCTGATGGCTGTACACGGGAACAGCGGGCGCTGCGGCCACGGACGGCGCGGGGGCTGGCGCCGGCGAGCACGAAGCGGCGGCGATGAAGATGGCGGTGAGCAAGGTTCTCATGATCGCCTCTTTAGCCCGCCGACCTGCCCTTCGCCAACAGGGGGATTGCTTCACAGATCACTGGGGCGGGGTCACTGGTGCGTCAGCGGGGGGAGCGGCTGGGTCAACTGATGGCGCGGCGGGTTCTGGCGTGGAGATTGCCGGTGCTGTTACCGGCGCGGGAACAGGATTGGTGGGGGCCGGTGCGGTGCGGGCAACAGCAGGTGTGCGCGGAGAAACGGCGGCAGGCGTGGTTGCTGGCGCGGGCGCAGCGGCGACGGCGGCGGGACGCGGACCGGACGGGGCATGCGCAGGAAGCGGGGTGAGCGAGCCAACCATGCCATCGGGGCGCGCCTTGGCGAGCATGGCCTGATAGGCGGGGCGCGCTTCGATCTTTGCTTTCCATGCGTTGATCTTCGGAAACTGCTCCTTGTCGACGATGTTGAGCTGCATCGCGAAGTTGAGCGGGAAGACCATCATGATGTCGGCGGCGGAGAATTCCGCGCCGCCGAACCAGGGATGCTGGCCGAGCCAGTCTTCCGCGTACTGAACCACCTGCTCGCTATCGACGAGGCGGGAGCGTTCTTTCGGCGGCTGGATCTGCCAGGCCCGATAATCCGCAATGACGCGCGAGGCCAGCGAGCCTTCGGCATAGTGCATCCACATCAGGTGATACGGATAATCGAGGCTGCCCATTTCGGGCTGAAGCTTGCCGGGGGCGTAGCGGTTCAGGATCGTTTCCATGATGGCGCCGGATTCGACCAGCACCTGCCCGCCGATGTCGACGGTGGGCGCGACCGGCATGGCGGGGTTCACGGCCCTGATCAGATCCGCTGAGCCGGCGAGATCGCCGCGCTTGAATTCGAGTTTGTAAGGAAGGCCCAGCTCTTCCATCAGCCAGACGATCCGCTCGGAGCGGCGGCCTTCGGCGTGGTAGATGGTGATGGACGGGATCTGCGGCGCGGCAGGCTCCACCGCAGCGCTTGGAATGACGATAGCCGCATCGGGATCGGGCGCGTCATCGGGACGGCAGGCGCCGAGCACGAGGATGACGCAAACCGCGAGAAAACGCTTCATCGAAACACCCTTGCCGAATTCGGGCTTACAAGTTTCGGGAGCACGGTTAGCACGCGTCGCGGCGCGATGCAGCGCTGGACATCAGTGACTGAAAACCGCAGCAAAACGGCGGCGCGAGAGGTCTCGCGCCGCCGGAATCTGACGTGAGATTAATTTGCCGGCGTGCGCGGGCCGGAGGGCGCGTGCTTTGGCAGGGCCGGGAGAGCGCCGACCATGCCATCGGGGCGCGCCTTGGCGAGCATACGCTGGTAAGCGGGGCGCTGCTCGATCTTGGCTTTCCACGCATTGATGTTCGGGAACTGCGTCTTGTCGACGATGTTGAGCGCCATGCCGAAATTGAGCGGGAACACCATCATGATGTCGGCCGCCGTGAACTCGGCGCCACCGAACCACGGATGTTTCGCGAGATAGTCTTCGGCGAACTGGTATTCAGCTTCGCTATCGACGAGGCGCGAACGTTCCTTCGGCGGAGCGATCATCCAGACGCGGTAATCGGCAATGACGCGGCCGGCGAGCGAGCCTTCGGCATGGTGCAGCCAGATCAGGTGCTGGCCATAATCCGCGCTTGCGAGCGGCGGCGTGAGCTTGCCCGGAGCGTAACGGTTGATGATCGTTTCGATGATGGCTCCGGATTCGGTGAGGACCTCGTTGCCGACCGTCACGGTCGGCGCGACGGGCATCCCCGGATTCACCGCGCGGATCGCAGCCATCGACTTGGCAAGATCGCCGCGCGTGAACACTAGCTTGTAGGGAAGACCCAGTTCTTCCATCAGCCAGACGATCCGCTCCGACCGGCGGTTTTCGAGGTGGTAGATGGTGATCTCGGGCATCGCCAGCGCGGCGGATGCGACGGGAGCGGACGTCGGCGTGCTGGCGCAGGCGCCGAGCATGGCAAGCGCCGCGCAGGCAGCGATAAGGCGTTTCATGAGTGACTCCCCGGTTCTTGTTTTGCCGGGGCGTAGCACGCGTCGCGCCGCACCACGAGCGTTACGTGACGGCATGTCGCTGATTTGATCGCCGGCAGCTTGCCAAAACGGGCAAGATCGCTTAAGATTTACGCTGTAAATTATAAAGGATGCGCCAGTGGCAACGTTTCGGGACAACCTTCTCGCCGGCAAGACCGCATTTGTGGCGGGCGCTTCGAGCGGCATCAACCTTCAGATCGCAACGCGGCTGGCGCAGGCAGGAGCGGCGGTGACAATCCTCTCGCGCTCGCCGGACAAGATCGAGGCGGCGGCGCAATCGATCCGAGACAGGGGTGGCAAGTGCATTGGCGTGGCGCAGGATGTGCGCGACCATGACGGCGTCGGCGCAGCTTTCGCGAAGTCAGTCGAGGCGCATGGCGAGATCGATATTCTTGTGTCGGGCGCCGCGGGCAACTTCGTCGCGCCGTTCAACGGGCTGTCGTACAACGGCTTCCGCGCCGTGATCGACATTGATCTCATCGGCTTGTTCAATGTGATGCGTCAGGGCTTCCCTCACCTGCGCAAGCCGGGCGCGACATGCATCACGATTTCCGCGCCGCAGGCATTGCACCCTTATCCGCTGCAATCGCACGTCAACGCGGCGAAGGCAGGCGCGGACATGCTGGTGAAGACGCTGGCAGTGGAATGGGGTCCGCTGGGCGTGCGCATCAACGCCATCATTCCGGGTCCGATTGCTGACACGGAAGGCATGGCGCGCCTCGCCCCGACGCCGGAAGCGATGGAAAAAAGCGCGCGCGGGACGCCGCTGCAACGCCTTGGCACGAAAGACGAAGTGGCGGACCTCGCGCTGTTCCTCGCCTCGGACGCGGCAGCTTATGTAACTGGCGCGATCATGCCATGCGATGGCGGCCTGTCGCTGCTGGGCGTGGGGCGTGTGGGCGTCTAGTGAACCACCATCTTCGGTGGGCGTTCTTGCTTGATGAGCACCCTGCCGCCTGAAGAGCCTGATGGTTCGCCCCCTAAGCCTGGACCGGAGCCTGAGCGGAAGCGGGAAGCGCCGCCAAGTACGCCGCCTGTGGAAATACCGCCGGAGCCGGTGGTTGAGCCGTCGCCCGCGCCCGATACGCAGCCGCCGATTACCGCCTGATCGCTACGGTCCGAACAGGGTATCGTGGGTGGTGGCCTTTGTTGGGGCGGACGGCTTGGCAGCGGGCTTTGATTTTCGCGACGCGATGATGTCGAGAATGATGCGGCCCAGCAGTGCGGTGGCGAGGGGGGCGAAGGCCAAAAGCAGCGTGGGTTGGCCCATGTTTGGCGAAAAGCCCAAGCCCAGCAGCATGAGTGTCGCCATCACGTAGAAGCCGAGGACGATCACGGAGAGCGGGCGGCCGATGAGGCGCTGCCAGCCCATGGCGAGACCAAGGGCAAGCATCCAGTAGAAGCCGACGGCGAGCCAACCCGTCCAGGCAAGATCATACCGGCCCAGCGTTGCGATGATGGCGATGTCGGCGGCGATGCAGCCGATGCCCATCAGGTGCAGGAGGATGGCCCATGCCAGCTTCATGGGACCCTTTTTCGCATCATGATCTCCAACGCCACAACAAGGATCGCCCCTGAGATGTAGGCCACAAGGTCCATCCAGTCGAACGCGCCGCCGAGCACGATGCGGGCAAGCTGGTTGTTCTGCAATCCGATTGCGCCGAGAAGATTCAGCGCCTGCGCCATCTCTATGACGAGGGCGATTGCCAGCGCGATGGTGATGGCGGGAAGCATGGTGAGCGGCGTGACGGCGCGCAGGGCCGTATAGACGAGCGCGACAGCCAGAACGTCGCCGATATAGGGGCGGATGAAGGCGTCGCGGACGAACAGGGCGATCAACACCTCGGCGGTGAAGAGGATGAGGGTCGCGAGGGCGTAGGTCTTGCGAGAGATGAACGCCCCCTCCGTCTCGGCGCTGCGCGCCGATCCACCTCCCCCGCCCTTTGCGGTGGAGGCAAGACTACGCCTGCTGCGATTTTTCCCAAGCCTCTGCGCTGCCTTTTGCGAGGTCGCGGACGCGTCCGATGAAGCTTTGGCGTTCGGTGGGGGAGATGACGCCGCGGGCGTCGAGCAGGTTGAAGATGTGCGACGCTTTCAGCGCCTGTTCGTAGGCGGGAAGCGGGAGCGGCTTTTCGAGGCCCAGGAGTTTCTTGCAGACTTTCTCGCAGTCGCTGAACCAGCGTTGCAGGACTTCAGTGTCGGCGTGTTCGAAATTGTAGGCGGACTGCTGCTTCTCGTTCTCGAGGAAGACATCGGCGTATTTGAGCGGATACTTGCTGTCCGGGTCGTTGAACGGCAGGTCGTACACGCGGTCGAGGCCGAATACATACATGGCGAGGCGTTCGAGGCCGTAGGTGAGCTCGCCCGAGACGGGGCGCACGTCGAGGCCGCCGACCTGCTGGAAGTAGGTGAACTGCGAGACTTCCATGCCGTCGCACCAGACTTCCCAGCCGAGGCCCCATGCGCCGACGGTGGGGTTTTCCCAGTCGTCCTCGACGAAGCGGATGTCGTGGACGGTGGGATCGATGCCGATCTCGTAGAGGCTCTCGAGATAGAGGTCCTGAATGTCTGGCGGGTTCGGCTTCAGGATGACCTGGTACTGGTAATAATGCTGGAGCCGGTTCGGGTTTTCGCCAAAGCGGCCATCCTTTGGGCGGCGCGAGGGTTGCGGATAGGCCGCGTACCAAGGCTTCGGCCCGAGGGCGCGCAGCGTGGTGCCGGGGTGGAGCGTGCCGGCGCCGACTTCCATGTCGTAGGGCTGGAGGATCGCGCAGCCTTTCGATGACCAGTAAGCCGACAGCTTCAGGATGATTTCCTGGAAGCTCTTCGGCTTGACGATCTCGCGCGTGGCGGCGGGGGGGGTGGCGGGCATGACATATCCTGACTTGCGCGGCCCCTCATAAGCCTAGCCACCGGAGGTGTCATCCTCGGGCTTGTCCCGAGGATCCCGGCTGGATCGGCGGCGGAACAGCAGCAATTTCCTTGACCTCAGAACCAAGATTCTCGGGACAAGCCCGAGAATGACCCCGCTCGGCACGCAGCAATCAACGCTCGGTTAATGGGTCTGCGGCAATTATGCTACTAGCATATACCAAGGATGCCATTTCATGCTCGCAGCTTTCAGGCCCCGCCCCGTTCACACTGTTGCCCCGCCGGCGCTTCCGGCTCCGCCCGCCCGCGACCTCACCGGCATAATGAATGCGGTCGATCGCGTCATGGCGGTGATCGAGTTCAACCTGGACGGCACGATCGTCTCTGCCAACGCCAATTTTTCCTCGGCGATGGGCTACAGCATCGATGAGATACAAGGGCGCCATCACCGCATGTTCGCCGAGCCTGTGTATGCGGCCAGCGATGACTATCGCCGCTTCTGGGAAAGCCTGCGCCGCGGGGAATTCATCACCGGCGAGTTCAAGCGCTTCGCCAAGGGCAATCGCGAGATCTGGCTTCAGGCGAGCTACAACCCGATCATGGACGCCTCGGGCAAGGTTGCCAGCGTCGTGAAGTTCGCAACCGACATCACCGACCAGAAAAACCGCATGATGGATGCGACCGGCCAGCTTGAAGCCATCAATCGCAGCCAGGCAGTGATCGAGTTCAACCTCGACGGCACGATCATCACGGCGAACCCGAACTTCTGCAATGCGGTTGGGTACGCCCTGTCCGACATCAAGGGCCGCCATCACCGCATGTTTGTCGAGCCGGCCTATGGCTCCAGCATGGAATACCAGCAGTTCTGGGAAGGCCTGCGCCGCGGGGAGTTCCAGGCGGCGGAATACAGGCGTGTTGGCGCAGGCGGCCGGGTGATCTGGATCCAGGCGAGTTACAACCCGATCAAGAACGCCGATGGCGCTGCCGTTAAAGTGGTGAAGTACGCAACCGATATCACAGCGATGGTCGAGAAGCGGCTGCGTAATGACAAACTTTCAGGCGAGATCGAGCGCGATCTTTCCGGCATCGCCGATAACATCTCGAACGTCTCACGTCAGGCGAGCGAAGTGGCCGGCGCTGCCTCGCAGACGTCCGAGACGATCCAGAGCGTTGCTGCGGCAGCGGAAGAACTGACGGCATCGATCAACGAAATCTCGTCAAGCGTTGCGGCTTCCAAGAAATCCACGGAAGAGGCGCATCGTTTGACGCAATCGGCGGACGCTTCGACTGCTGCCCTCACCAAGACGGCCGAGCAGATGACCGGCATCGTCGAGCTGATCGACGACATTGCTTCACAGATCAACCTGCTGGCGCTCAACGCGACGATTGAGTCCGCGCGTGCGGGCGAAGCCGGGCGCGGATTTGCAGTGGTTGCGGCGGAAGTGAAACAGCTGGCCGCGCAGGTTTCGGCCGCGACCAAGACGATCTCCAGCGAAATCCATGGCGTTCAGTCGGTTTCGGCGGAAGTCGTCACGTCGCTCAAGGCCATCCAGGGATCTGTGACCACGATTTCGAACAGCATTTCTGAAGTCGCGGCTGCGGTTCAGCAGCAGTCTTCGGCGACGTCGGAAATTTCGGCGACGATGCAGATGGCTTCGGGCTCGGTGAACGCGATCGACAAAGGCATTGGCGAGATGGCGGGCGCCATGTCGTCAGCTGCGAACTCGACCGAGTTGGTGCGCGGCAACATGCAAATGCTGGTGAAGTAGGCGACTCTAGCGGCGGCTGCCGTTCGGACGAACGGCCAGCAAGGCGAGGATGCCGAACGCCAGGATCAGCGAGATGGTCTGAACAAGAAACTGCATATCGTGAACCTCGGTCCCGCGCGTTGCCAACCACTTAAGCGCGCGGGGGCCCGGGCGCAGGATCAGCCGTCACTTTGTCGCAGGACGGCGTCGCCATGAACCGAGGCTCGCGCCTGAATGCGTCAGTGATTTGGCGAAGTATGGCCGGGGCCGGACACGCGCTCAGCTATCGCGCGGTTCGTCGCGCGGTGTGCTCTTGCGGGCACGGTGATCATCGAGCCGCGGGACAATGACTTCGTGCGGAGGCTCCTCCCCACCATCGGAAGGTGGCGTGGGCGGCAGCGTTCGGCCAAAGCGCGTGCGGATCGCGGGCGTCACGAGCACCACGATCAGGATCGCCAGCAAGAAGAGCAGGATAACGCCGCCCATGGCGGTCTATCTCCATTCCAGCGCGCCGCCCTCGAAGCACGCCGAGGCCCTTGTCGAGTACGGGCCGCCGGCGACATCGTGCAGCGCTATTCCCTCATATAGGGTCACGGGGCCCCGGCGCAGCCCCTTACGCGCACGTATCAGGACGCGGCCAGCCTCTGCCCCCGGCGTGGGACGGATGGGCAACACTTCGATTTCGCCCGTGCGGGGATTCAGCAGCTCGAGCAGGTCGGCCAGCGCGGCGGCGCGGTGGATCAGCGTGATCCGGCCGCCGGGTTTGGTGATGTGGTGGAGGAAGAGGATCCACGCCTTGAGCGGCGTGTCGGCCAGATAGGCCGCCTGCTTGCCCGGCGCAGGCGCCCGAACGGCGGTAGGGTCGAAGAAGGGAGGGTTCGAGAACGACTGGTCATAGACATTCTCGAGCGCGGAGGGGCGCTCGGCGATATCATGGGTGCGGATGTCGGCGCGGGCGGCGAAGGCGTTCGTGGCTATTCCCTGCCCGGCCAGGGTGATTGAAGCGGTGTCGCGCTCGAACCCGGTGAAATGGCAGGTAGGCAGCCGGTGGACGGCGCACAGGAGGGCCGCGCCAGCCCCACTGCCCGCTTCAGCCAGCGATTCACCCAGTTTGGCTGAAAGCGAGGCGGCCAGCAGAACGGCGTCCATTCCAGCACGATACCCCCGCGCGGGCTGGACCACGGTTACGGCGCCCCCGAGAAAGCGATCATACGTGACAAGGCTGTCCTTCACGGGCCTTCACCGTCTGGCTCCCATTCGGGATCGCTGTCCACGAGGCCCTGATGGGGCTTGTCGAGCTGTTGCAGAACGTCCTTTGCCGTGGCGGCATACTCGTCGGGAACCAGTATCCGGCGCTCGACCGCGAGGATGCTTCCCTCTGCGGCGGCCATGAAACGGTCAGCCACAAAGGGGTGGCAGCCAGCCTGCTTCAACAGGACCATGGCGTAGTCGAGCCGGATGGGGTTATTGGTTCTAAGAACTTCGATCATTTTCGCGACAACTTGCCACGCCGCTGACCAGCTCCGTGGTTCCTATTTCTTGACCAGCTTCTCACTCGGCGAATATCGTATAATAGCTGCGCCCCGTGAAGCGGGTTGGAAAGCGCTAAGGGGATGGAATTGGCCGGATACGCCGAAATCCAGACGCAAGCGTCGCCGCCTGCAACGCCGATCGACCGCCTCATGGCGTTGTTGCGGCCGGAGCTGGCCGATGTTGAGCGACTGCTAGCCGAGCGGGCCGCGAGCCCCGTGACGACGATTCCTGACCTTTCGGGCTATCTGATCGCGGCTGGCGGCAAGCGTTTGCGGCCTGTCCTGACGCTGGCTTCCGCCCGGGTGGTGGGCGGGCGTGGCGGGGAAGCCGTTTGCAAGCTGGCGGCGGCGGTAGAGTTCATCCACACGGCCACGCTGCTCCATGATGACGTGGTCGATGACAGCGACCTGCGCCGGGGCAAGGCGGCGGCCAAGAATGTGTGGGGGGCTTCGGCCTCCATCCTGGTCGGCGATTTCCTGTTCGCGCGTTCGTTCATGCTGATGACCGAGACGCGGGACCTGCGCATTCTCGACATTCTCTCGCGGGCCTCGTGCGTGATCGCCGAGGGCGAAGTTCGCCAGCTCGCGGCGCTGGGCAAGGTCGACCTGTCGTTCAACGAATACATGGCCATCGTCGAAGCCAAGACGGCTGCGCTGTTCGAAGCGGCCTCTCGCGCCGGAGCCTATACGGCGACGAATGATGATGCTGTGGCCGATGCGATGGGTGAATACGGGCGCAGGCTGGGCCGCGCGTTCCAGATCGTCGACGACTTGCTCGATTATGGCGGCCTAACCTCGGTGATCGGCAAGGCTGTGGGCGACGACTTCCGGGAAGGCAAGCTTACCCTGCCCGTGCTCTATGCGCGCGAAGCAGCCGATACGGCGGACCGGAAATTCTGGGACCGTGTGATGGGCGAACGCGAGCAGACCGAGAGCGATCTCGCTCATGCGATCCACCTCATCCGCTCGTCAGGCGCTGCCGAGCGCACGCTGGAAACGGCGCGGGTGGAATCGGCGGCGGCGCAGGCAGCGCTGGCGCGAGCATCGCGTGGCGCGTTCCATGACGAGCTGGCTGAACTCGCCAACCACTGCGTGGACCGGGCTTTCTAGCTCAGGCGATATCCGCGCCTACGAGTCCCGCTGCGACGCCTGAGCGACGGACCCGCCAGTGAATCCAGATCGACACCAGCAGCAGGGCGACGAAGGCTATCGCGGGCATCTGGCCGCCGAGGATGGTTGAAGCGACCGCCACCACTGCTGCGTTGACCGCCCAGAAGGCGTGGACGAGCGACACCTGCCAGTGATGCAGCCCGGCCTTCATCGCGATCTGGTAGGTGTGGTCGCGATGGGCAGCGAACAGCTTCTTTCCGTGCATCGAGCGCCAGCCGAGCGTCATCAGCACGTCTGACAGGAAGGGCAGCAGCAGCATTGGCGGAACAAACAACAGGTCTGGCCGGGCGCGGACAAATTCGAGGCTGAGGCCGCCGAGGATTGCGCCGGCAAAGTATGCACCTGCATCGCCGACGAACAGCTTGCCGGGGATGTTCCACACCAGAAAGCCCGCGAGCCCACCAGCCACGGCCATAGAAAGCAGCGCGAGTGTCCAGGCGCCGGTGAAGGCCGCGCACAGGCTGAGCCCGAGCGCCGCGATCAGGGCCATGCCCATGGCAAGGCCGTTGGCGCCATCCATGAAGTTGACAGCATTGATGACGACCACGAGCCAGAATACCGAGCCTGCTATGGCAAGCACGTAAGGCAGCTGGATCACCATACCGGGCCAGAGCCCGAGCGCTTCGGCGCGGGCGCCGAACACCGCCATGGCGACGGTTATCGCCATCACCAGCAGCAGCCGGAAGGTTGCCCGGATATGAAGGATGTCGTCAGCCAGCCCGAGGAGCATGGCGCATAGAGCGCCCGCGCCTGTCACAAGGATGACGCTGTCGAGATTCCACTCGGTGAATTCGGTGACGGCAACGGTCGCAAGGAAAGCGGAGATCGTAACGGCGACGCCGCCGGATGTCGGTACGGCGCGGCGCTGGATCTTACGAGCCTCGGTGGGCGCATCCATGATCCGCACCGACATCATCACGCGACACAGCAGCGCCGAGGGAGCGGCGGCCAACACGAAAGCCAGCAGGATGCGGATGGTTTCGCCCATGGCGACTGGCTAGCGCAGATCGGCCGCCGCGGCCAACAGTCTAGTCGTTCGGAACGTCTGGCATCCCGCGGAACAGCGTCGAGCGCACCCAGTATTTGCGCTTCTTCTCGGCAATGCGGCGCGCGGCGGCTTCTGCTGCGACGTCATCTGTGAATATGCCAAAACAGGTTGGGCCGCTACCGGACATGCGGGCGAGCAGGCAACCGGGTTCAGCCCGGATGATCGCCAGCGCCCGCTCGATTTCCGGGCAGAGAGCCACAGCGGCGGCTTGCAGGTCGTTGCGATAATTTGCCAGCGAGGCTGCGAATGATTCGAGGTCGCCGCCCCAGGGCGGATCGATCTCGCGGAAGCTGCGATTGGCGCCCAGCTGGTCGAACCTGTCGAACACGCGGCGGGTTTCCAGCGTGATGCCTGGATTGACCAGAACCGCTGGCATGTCAGGCACGGCGACATCAATCAGGCGTTCGCCAGTACCACGCATCACCAGCGGGCGAAGCCGCACACAGGCTGGAACGTCGGACCCCAGCTGGATCGCAATTCGCTCCAGCGCGGCCTCGCCGAATTCGATGCCCCACATCTCGTTGAGGACATGCAGCGTCGCAGCCGCATCAGAAGACCCGCCGCCAACCCCGCCCGCGATCGGCAGCTCCTTGTGCAGCACCAGGGCTGCACCCAGCCCTCCCCGCTCGCACGCTTCGCGCAGGGCCATTGCGGCGGCGAGCGTCAGATTGTTGGGTGCATTCTTGAGCTGCTTGGCGCCCGGACCTTCGACGCCCAGCGTCAGTTGCGGCGCGGGCCTCGCGGAGATGCGATCGGCAGCGCGCGTATCGGCGAACATCACGAGACTGTCGAGCGGATGCAACCCGCCGGGACCGGGCGGGCCCACATGCAGGTAGAGATTCACCTTTGCCGGCGCCCAGGCCGTGGTGAAGTTCGCGCGATTTGGCGATAGGCTCATGGGCGCGAAGCTAGACTCGCAGATGGCTTCGCTGGCAAGCCCTTCTCCAGCTTGCCGCGCAGGGATTGTTCGCGCTCCGGCCCCGGCGCGAGGCGCAGCGCGGCTGTCCACTGATAGCGTGCTTCTGCTTCACGCCCGACGCGCCAGTAGGCGTCGCC
>JAUYSA010000398.1 GCA_030696545.1 Hyphomonadaceae bacterium | reverse complement strand
GGCTATATCGGGTCCCACGCGGCCAAAGCGGTCCGAATGGCAGGTCACGAGCCTGTCGTCCTCGACGATCTCACCTCGGGACACGAACACGCTGTGCGCTGGGGGCCGTTGGTAAAGGCCGACATCCGCAACCCGGAAGCCGTCCGCGCCGCCATCCGCGAATACAGGCCCGAAGCCGTCATGCAGTTCGCCGCCCGGATCGAGGTTGGGGAGGGCGAAAAGAACCCTTCGCATTTCTACGACAACAACGTCGCCGGCACGCTCAACCTCGTGAACGTCATGCTGGAAGAAGGGGTGAAGAACCTCGTCTTCTCGTCCACCTGCGCGATCTATGGCGACCCGGAAAAACTTCCCCTCACCGAAGACCTGCCGAAACGCCCCGTCAGCGTCTATGGCCGCACCAAGCTGATGTGCGAGCAGATCCTGGAAGACATCAGCAAAGCCCACGGCCTCAACTTCGCAGCGCTCCGCTATTTCAACGCCGCCGGCGCCGATCCGGATGGTGAAATCGGCGAACAGCACGATCCCGAATCCCACCTCATCCCCAATGCGCTCAAGGCCGCTGTCGGCTTGGGCGGACCGATGAAGCTGTTCGGCAATGACTATCCGACGCCCGATGGCACCTGCATCCGCGACTTCGTCCACGTCACTGATCTCGCCGAAGCGCACATCCTCGCAGCCAATCGTCTGGCGAGCGGCTCGGGCAACCTGCAGCTCAACCTCGGCTCCGGACAGCGCACAACCGTGCTCGAAGTCCTTCGCTCGGTGGAACGTGCAACCGGCCGCCCCGTGCCGATCACGATGCACCCGCGCCGCGCGGGCGATGCAGTCGCGCTCTACTCCGACACCACCAATGTCACCCGCGAACTCGGCTGGGTTCCAAAACTATCGGACATCGACACGGTTGTCTCGACCGCGTGGGCGTTTCATCGCCGCGTCTGGGGTGTCGATTCGAAAGCCGCCGAGTAGGCGAAAACGACGGCTGAGGTCGAGATTGGGGGATAACTTCCGTCCGCTCCTAACAGACTCAAAGCGTTGCACGCGCTGGCTGTAGGATAGCTGTACAACCAAATAAATTGGCCACCACCCTTCCGGCCTGACGGATAATGCCCGTCATGACACCGGCACAAACCCGCGCACACGAGGTAGGCTCTCCATCGCTTCCCCAGCTCTGGCTGGCAGCGATGCTGCGCGCGTTTGCAGAGCTGGTGCGAAACGTCGTCTCAACTCTCCAGATGAGCTGGAACACCCTCAAGCGTGATTGGCACACGCATGACGATGATCCGGCTTTGCCCCGAGAGATGAACGACACAATCAAGGACACCAATTCAGCCCTCCTGCTGAGGAGCGCAGCAAAGCTGCGCGTCTCGAAGCACGAGGGCGTGCTCACGACCGCGAGCCACACCTCACCATCCCCCTCCGTCTCGCACGCTACGCGTGCGATCCACCTCCCCCTGCTTCGCATGGGGAGGCAAACCACCGGCGCCTTGCCTCCATCAGTCCGTAGGACTGGGGGAGGTGGATCGCTCGCACTTGCGAGCGAGACGGAGGGGGCACACGCTCACCATTATGGAAGCGGATCTTCGATCCGCGTTCCCCGCGAAGGCGGGGATCCAGTCCTCTTGAGCAAACAAGCGCGTAAAACGCCCAGAATCCCTTCGCGGCTTTCTGGATTCCCGCCTTCGCGGGAAACCCGGCTGTTAGATCGCACGACCTAGCCAACGCCGGGTCAAAATCAGCACGTCTCAACTCGCCCACCAGCGAGAACGCGCCCCCGCGTCAAATCCTCCTCACACACATGGAAATCCCACGCGGAACGCGCTCCAGCCTCGCGTGTTCATCCCGGGCAATCGTTCAAGGAAATTCCCATGTCCACACTCACGCTCCACGATCTCGCGAAGAAGATGAAAGGCATAGATATCGCCTCGCTCTCGACACACGCGGAAGGCGGCGAAATCGCCAGCCGGTTCATGAGCAACAATGGCGACGTCGAGTACGACGGCGACAACTGGTTCTTCACCGAAGAGAAAACCCGCACCGTCGGCGAAATCGAACGCGACCCCAACGTCTCGCTCGCCTTTTCAGGCAAGCATCATTTCTACGCCACGGTCGAGGGCGAAGCCGAGCTTATCCGCGACAAGGCGATGTTCGAAGACCATTGGGTCAAGGATCTCGAGATGTGGTTCAAGGAAGGCGTCAACACGCCGGGACTCGTCCTCATCAAGGTCCGCGCCAAGCGCATCAAGTATTGGGATGGCATGAAGGGCGAAGGCGAGCTGCAGCTCAACTAGTCCAGCGTCCGCCGATAGCGCAGCATCGCGAGCGCCGTGACGATGCAGACGAAAATCCCAAGGGCGACATGGCTTGGCCACAACGTGGTCAGGCCCTCGCCTTTGAGAAGCGCCCCGCGAACCACACGAAGAAAGTGCGTCACCGGAATCGCCTGACCAATAGCCTGCGCCCAGTCCGGCATGCCTCGAAACGGAAACATGAAGCCCGACAGAAGGATCGACGGCAGCATATAGAAGAAAGACATCTGCATCGCCTGAAGCTGTGTCCGTGCGACAGTCGAAATCAGAAATCCAAGCGCCAGCGACCCGGTGATGAACATCAGCACGCCAAGGATCAGCGCAATCCAGCCGCCTTCCATCGGCACCTGGAAAAGCACCGACGCCATCACCAGAATCACAACGGTCTGCAGAATGCCCACCATCACATAGGGCGCGAGCTTCCCGATCATCACCAGCGTCATCGACAGGATCACGCCCAGCAGGCCGGGCACGATATTATAGGCCGTCACGGCTTCTGGATTGTAGCGTCGGTGGACCACAACCTCGAATGGCGGCGGCTTGGGCGTATGCGCGGCCAACCCGCCGGTCAGGTCATGCATTAGCGCCTGGTTCGGCAGGGCAGTCGCGGCCCCAACGGCGGCGCCCGTCGCCGCCGGGTCAGTCGCATCGGCTTCCAGCAAAACCTGCGCGCCATCGCCTCGCGCAACGCGACGCGAAAAGTCGCCGGGAATAGTCAGCGCGAACTGCACTTTCCCTTCGCGAAGCAGCGTATCGAGTTCCTCGACCGAGTGCGTCTCGTGCGTGATGTCGAAGAACTGCGTGTTCACAAAAGCTGCGAGTGTGGAGCGCGCGAGCGTCGAATTGTCCTGCACCAGAACAGCCGTCGGCAGATGCCGCGGCTCGTTGTTGATCGCATATCCGAACAGCAGAAGCTGCACGACTGGGATCATCAGGATCATTGCATAGGTAAGCCTGTCCCGCGTTAGCTGAACGAACTCTTTCGCCAGCACGGCAAGAATACGGGTCGCCCAGGCATTGCGGGCAGGGGCGGCCATCATCGGAAGTTATCCTCCGACCGGCCCATCAGGTGAATGAAAGCATCTTCCAGCGTGGGCTCTGTCTGCGTCCATGAGAACGGCGCCCTGCGATAGGGCTGCAGCGCTGCATCGAGCGCGATCTCATCCGTTCCAGAAACGTGAAGCGTGATGCCGAACGGCGCCGCCGCTTCGACGCCAGCAAGTTTCGCGATCTCTGGCGAAAGCCGGTCAACGCCTGGTCCTTCACCCTGCCACGTGACAAGACCGACCTCTTTCAGGATCGCATCAGCCGTGCCCCGCGCCATTAGCTGACCATACGCGATGTACGCGATATCGTGGCAGCGCTCGGCCTCGTCCATGTAGTGCGTGGAAACCAGCACGGTCAGTCCCGCCGCGGAGAGCGCGTGGATCTCGTCCCAGAATTGCCGCCGCGCCTGCGGGTCAACGCCGGCGGTGGGTTCATCCAGCAGCAGGAGTTCCGGCTCATGCAGCGTCGTCGCGGCCAGCGCCATGCGCTGCTTCCATCCACCCGAAAGCTTGCCCGCCAACTGCTTGCGGCGTTCGTACAGCCCCAGCCGACCAAGCGCATCCTTGACCCGCTCCTGCCGCCGGTCGAGCCCGTGAACGCGGGCCATGAACATCAGGTTCTCTTCGATGGTCAGGTCGTCATAGAGCGAGAATTTCTGCGTCATGTATCCGACGCGCAGCTTGATCGCGTCCGACTGCTCGACGATATCGAGACCCAGGCATTTGCCCGTTCCGCTATCAGGCGTCAGCAGGCCGCACAGCATGCGGAGCGTTGTGGTCTTGCCCGAACCGTTTGGTCCCAGAAATCCGGTGATGCGGCCGCGCGGAACTTGGATCGAGAAGTCCTTCACGACATGCTTGTCGCCGAACGACTTGTTGAGGCCCTGCACGTCGATGGCCAGTTCCGCCGTGGCGCCGGGCGCGATCATTTTGCGGCAGCCCTCAGCGGCGTGACATCGATCGGTTGGCCGGGCATCAGTCCTTTGGGCGAAAGCGGCAGCGCTTCAACGAGGAACACCATCCGCTCGCGTGCCTCTCGGCTGTAGATCACCGGCGGAGTGAATTCGGGGCGAGGGGACATGTAAGTGATTTTCGCTTTCAGGCCAGCGGCACAGCCATCGCACGCAAACGCAACTTCGGCGCCGATAGCATAGGCTGCGATGCTGTCCTCCGGTGCGAAGAAGCGAAGGCGCACGCGGTCGTCAGGGATGAACGAGAGTACGGGCTGGTTAGCCGGCACCCATTCGCCGGGCTGGAAGAAGACGTCTTCAACGCGCCCCGCAGCCGGCGCTTGCGGAGACAGGTCAGTCAGCCGCGCGTCGGCGGCGCCAAGTGCTGCTTCTGCCTGACGTACGCGATCCTTGGCAGCCCGCGCCTGGTCTTCTCGCGCGCCAAGTTTCGCCGCCTGCAGCTGTTTCTCGATCGCGCGGACATTCGCCGCCGCTGTCGCTCGTGCAGCGACGGCAGAGTCGAGTTGCGCGCGCGACGCCGCACCGGCCTCGGCCAGCGGCTGAACGCGCTTTAGCGATGTGTCCGCTTCGTTGAGCACGGCGCGAGAAGCGGTGAGCTGCGCCTCGATCACGCCTAGTTCGGCCGGGCGCTGGCCGCGCTGCGCGTCTGCAGCCAGGGATTTCGCAGCTTCCGCTTCTGCGGCGGCTTGATCGCGTACGGCCTGTGTCTGCGCAGGATCAACGGCAAAGAATTTCGCGCCTGCAGCCACCACATCGCCGCGTTGTACATGAAGCTCGACGAGGCGTCCGGCTACGGGCGAAGCGGGATAAAGCGGTTCGCCCTCGATATAGCCGGAAAGAACATCGCCGCCTTCGCGGCCGCCACCGAAGGCGAGGAATGCGCCAAGACCTGCGGCAGAGAGCAGGAGGGCGCCAATCAGGATCTGCTGCGGTTTCATCGTGGTCAGCTCGTGAGAAGTCCGGGCAGCACGTTGTCGAGATGCTGCTGCATGAGGGTGGGGATGTCGAAAGGCTTCGCTCCGACGGGTACAAACGTCTCGCGGAAGATCACCGCCGCGAGCAGGGGCGCAGCGATCGAAAGCGCGTGCAGACGCGGATCTCCAGCGCGGACTTCGCCGCGCTCCTGCGCCCGCGCGATGACGCCGGTAAGGATGCCGATACCCTTGGCGATGACATCGTCGTGCCAGATCCGTGCGATCTCGGGAAAATTGCCGGACTCGCCGATCACCATCTTGATGACCTTGCCCAGCCCTGACTGGTTCGCGATTTCCGCCATCCGCGGGATCATCATCCGGATGAGCTGTTCGAACGGACCGGGGAAACCAAGCACGAAGGTTTCAATCGCGCCGATGTTCGGCGCGACCGCGTCCTTCACCACCGCTTCGAAGATGTCCTGCTTGGTCTCGAAATAAAGATACAGCGCGCCTTTGGAGACGCCAGCCCGCTGGGCGATGTCGTCCAGCCTGGCGGCGGCGAAGCCTTTCTCTGAAAAGACCTCGTAAGCCGCGCGCACGATCTCGGCGGGGCGGGCTTCGGCGCGGCGGCGCCATTTCGGCGACCCGCTGGAGGGAGGGGCAGAGGGCGTGGGCATTTCTTCTCGTATATAACTGACCAGATAGTTATATAATATGATCTGTGATGGAGTCCAGCCCCGCGCGGCGTGATTTCTGCGCTTTTGGGAGAGAAGCGGGAGGAGATGCCAGGATACCGGGGCGTATCCTTGGGAACTCTCGGGAAACCAATGGCCAGTAAAGATTCGCGGCAGTTATCTTTACCGGCGGGCCAAAGGCGCGATGACGTCAACCAAACTTCTGGAAACGGCAGCGGTCGCCCAGGCGATAGTCGGCTCGATGCCGTGCTGTGTTGTGGATGCGCGTGACCGCATCACCGAAGTGAATGCCGCGTTTGCCGCGCGTCTTAACCGTTCCGCCCCGCATCTGGTCGGCGTCGAGATTCTTGAACTCATGCGCAGCCTCTCCGTGGATGAATCGCGCTCGACCGGTGCGAGCTGTTTTCATCTGCGTGAAGCTGACAAGGAGAGCTGGATCCGGCTCGATCGCATGCCGGGTATGCCCGGGCGCGAGATCGTGCGGCTCGTCGATGTATCTGCCGAGTGGCTGGCGCTGACCTCCGTGGTGACGGCGCGCACTGTGCGGGACAGGTTGATGGACGACGCCGAGATCGGCACGTGGCGCTACGATCCGGACGTCAAGGCGTACCATTTTTCGGTCGCACTCTCGCTCGGCTATGGCGTCAATGAGCCCGTGCCGCTCGACACCCTTACGCGCATCCAGCATCCCGACGACATGGCGAAAGACCGCGAGATTCGCGAGCGGATCACCACGCAAGGCGGAGTGGCCGAGGGCGAGATGCGCTATCGGAATGGAAACGGCGGATGGACCACGCTGCGGGTTCATTACCGCGCCGGTCGCAAGCTGCCCTCCGGAAAATTCGAGATGTACGGCGTCAGCCAGAACGTCACGGAACTCGCGCAGGCGCGCGACCAGGCTGACATGGTGACAAGCCGGCTGGAGCTGGCGATGGCGGCCGCCAACGCCGGCGTTTATGAGATTGATCTCAAGAGCGGCGATCGCTGGTCATCGGAACAGTTCAAACAGATCGCCGGCGAGGAAGCGCTTGAGCGGCAGAACGTCAACCCGTTCGGCCTCTACATGGACGAAGAGCAGTCCGCTGTGCGGGATAGCTGGGATCGCTGCCTTGTATCCAACGCGGTGGAAAGCATCGATACCCGTATCTATCGCCCTGACGGCAAGGGTCGCTGGATGCGGCTTTTCACACGCGTTCACCGCAACGCCTCTGGCCAGCATACACGTGCCGTCGGGCTCATGCTGGATATCCACGAGCAGAAGCAGCAGGAACTGGCGCTGGTCGAAGCAAAAATGCAGGCCGAAGCGGCGACGGTCGCGAAATCAAACTTCCTCGCGTCGATGAGCCACGAGATACGAACGCCGCTCAATGGCATTCTCGGCATGGCCCAGGTGCTTCAGGGAGAAGTGCTGACAGAAGCGCAGAAGGACAGCGTGAACGTCATCGCCGATTCCGGCCGCACCTTGATGGCGCTGCTCGACGATGTTCTCGACATTTCCAAGATCGAAGCTGGCAAGCTGGAAATCTCGCCAATCGATGGCGAACTTGGCGTCACGCTGGAGAGGATACGCAAGCTGTTCCAGAGCCGCGCCGAAGAGCGAGGCATCGATGTCCGGTTGGAGATCGACGATAGCCTGCCGCCCGTGCTGCGCTACGATCCCGTGCGGGTGCGGCAGTGCCTGTCGAACCTGTTGTCCAACGCGATCAAGTTCACCGAGCAGGGCTGCGTAACCGCGCGTGTCGGCGGCGATCAGATCGATGACAACAGATGGCGCGTGCGCATATCCATCAGCGACACGGGAATCGGCATGGATCAGGAAACCATGTCGCGCCTGTTCGGCGCCTTCACACAGGCCGACGCTTCCATCAGCAGGCGTTTCGGCGGCACCGGCCTGGGCCTCGCGATCACACGGCATCTTTCGCGCCTGATGGGCGGAGACGTTACGGTCGAGAGTGTTCCGGGCGAAGGCTCGACCTTCCACCTCGTCTTCATGGCTGAACGCGGCGAGAAGGCGCAGATGGAGCCGACGCAACCGGCGCCCGCGCCGGAAGAGAACGCTTTGCGACCCGTCATGAACGCACGCGTGCTGTTGGTCGACGACAACCCGGTCAACCGGCACGTGGTGCGCCTTTTCATGGTCCAGCTGGCGCCGCAGATCGTTGAGGCGGTCAATGGCGAGGAGGCGCTTGCGCGGCTAAGCGAGCAGCCTTTCGACATCGTGCTGCTCGATGTCCACATGCCGGTGATGGATGGCAAGGAGGCGATCAAACGCATCCGGGCAAGCGACCAGCCATGGAAGGATATCCCGGTCATCGCTCTGACCGCAGACGCCATGAGTGGCGACCGGGAGCGCTATATCGGCATGGGGATGAGCGACTATATCTCCAAGCCGATCGACGCGCGCGAACTTGCGACGAAGTATGTCAGCCTTCTGCGCGGCAAGCGTCTGGTCACAAGCAAGGCTGCCTGACGCTCTCTCCGTGATGTGACCAGCGCTGTCGCGGCGTCATGCTTTCCGCGTGGGGAATGCAGGCGTATGCTCAGCCGATCGCTGGACGAACCGAGATGTTCGCCAAGCATCAGGAGGAAGCCATGAAGAATCTCGCCGCCGTGTGCGCGCTTGCCGTGGTCGTCGCCGCGCCTGCCTTTGCGCAGAGCTATTCGCCGCCGCGGACCCCTGATGGAAGGCCCGACCTGCAAGGCGTCTGGTCGAACCAGTCACTGACCAATCTGGGCCGCGCACCGAGCATGAAGCTCTCTGTGACGCCCGACGAGGCGACCAGTCTGCTCAAGAACAATCCTTGGATCCTGCTTGCGCAGAGCGAGGAGGGCGCTTCGAACCTCGAGGACGGTCTGCTGGAGGACAAGAACAGCGATCGTGGCTACAACACATTCTGGATCGACCCCGGCGTCAGCTTCGCCACCGTGAAGGGCGAGCTGCGCACATCATGGCTGGTCGAGCCTGCCGATGGTCGCGTGCCTGTGTCTGCCGCCGGACAAAAGGCGCGTGTCGATGCCGGCGCCAGGAAACGCGCTACGATGTACGAAGGTCCGGAGACGTTGCCGATCGCAGAACGTTGTCTGATCGGCTTTACCGGCGCGGGCGGACCGGGAATGCTGAACACGATTTACAATAATAACTATCAGATCGTGCAGACACGGGACGCGATCATGATCCTGGTCGAGATGGTGCACGATGCCCGCATCATCCCGATAGCCGCGAGCAAGGCGGAGGCGCGGCACAAGCCCGGCGTCATCAAGCCTTGGCTGGGAGATTCCGTGGGGTGGTGGGAGGGAGACACGCTGGTGGTCGAAACCATCAACGTGAAGCCGGAGCAAGCAGATCAGGGTCAGATCATCCTGTCCGAGAAGGGCAAACTGACCGAGCGGTTCAGCCGGGCGTCGGACGGGCAGATACTATATGAGTTCGTAGTAGAGGACCCTGTCTATTACACGCAGACATGGCGCGCCGAGATGAGCCTCAACAAGCGCGAGGAGAGCGTTTACGAGTACGCCTGCCACGAAGGGAACTACGCAATGCAAGGTATCCTCGGTGGCGCGCGCATCCTTGAGGCGCAGGGGCGCGAGAACAAGCAAGGGCCCGGAATATTCGGGCCGAACGCGCCGCCGCCCAAGCCGCGTGCGGGAGAGTAGATGAGCAACGTCTTCGTTACGGATATCCTGGGCTTCGCCAATCCGGTCATTGTCGAGCGGCTGCGCAAGGCGGGAGCACGCGTGATCGGTTGCGATCCGTCGATCGCACAAGATGGCGAGGAGCAGGGCGTCGAAACTCTGGCATGGGCCTCGCCCGCAGAGCTGGTGGCGCGCGCAACGGAGAAGTTTGGCGGCAGGCTGGACGCCATCGTGATTTCGCCAGCCATGCCGGCGCCACGCACGAAGGTGGAAGACCTCGGCATTGATGAACTGATGCCATACTTCCAGCGGCTGGCGGCGGAGTCGATCGCGTTTGCGGGTGCTGCGGTAAAGGCGATGCGGCCGAACAAGGCCGGGCGCATCGTGTTCGGATCATCATCCGGGCCGATTGGCGGGATACCTGGATTCTCCGCCTATGCGACGGCACGTGCTGCGGTGAATGGCGTAGTGCGGACGCTGGCGCTTGAGGTTGCGGGCGATGGTATTTCGGTGAATGCGGTCGCGGCCAACTTCATCCAGACCGAGACCTACTATCCCAAGGCGTTGCTGGAGGATCCGGTGAAGGGGCCGAAGCTGCTGGCGCGCGTACCGATGGGGAGGCTTGGCGAAGCGGAGGAAGTCGCGGCGCTGGTCGAGCTTCTGGCGCTTGGACGCAGCGGGTTTTTGTCGGGACAGGTGATCCCGATTTCCGGCGCCTGGTGCTGAGGTCTGACTATTTGAACCGTTCGGCAAAGAAGGCGATCACCCGGTTGGCTGACGCTTCGCGCTGATCACGAGTTTCGCCAAACGTTTCCCCGAGCTTGCCTTCCAGCAGAAGCGTGGCGAGGCCGTGGGCCATTGCCCACGATGCGATCACAGGCGTCAGGTCCGGGTTGGTCTTGTCAGCCATCGTGCCGGATGCGCCGAGCACTTCCACGGGAAGATTGAAGCAGCGTTCTGCCTTGGCCTTTGCAGCTGGGTAGAGCGACAGATCGCACATTTCGCTGCGGAACATCAGGCGGAAGAGTTCGGGATGGTTGAGCGCGAAGCGGATATAGGCCTCGCCCATTGCCCGGTTCTTCGATGCCCTGTCGCGAACAAGTCCAACGGCGCTGACCATGTAGTCGTACAGCTGATCGAAGCCCTCGCCCGCAAGCTCGGCGAGGATCGCCTCACGGTCCTGGAAATAGTGATACGGCGCCTGGTGGCTTACGCCTGCGCGGCGCGCGACTTCGCGCATGGACAGCGCGCCGAGCCCGCCTTCATTCATCAGCTGGAGGCTGGCGTTGAGAATGCCGGCACGAACATCGTCCTTGCCGGTGGTACGCGTGATCGCTGTCATGTCTCGCCTATCATTATACTTGACACTGTCTAGGCGGTGTACCCCCGGTGTCAAGCTCCCCAAGTCAGTTTGGTGACATAAGCCGAACGGTCTGTCAGCCGAGAGTTGAACGGGGAAATTTGTCTTCCGCGGCGGTCTCGGGCCAAGATGGCGCTATAGTCGGAATTTATAGGGTTTTCTGGAGAGCGCCTTGGATTTCAACCTGCCGCCGGGGCTTGCTGCCTATCTGGACGACCTCGACCGTTTCATAGCCGCCGAGATCGTCCCGCTGGAGCAGGCGGACGACAATATACGCTTCTTCGATCATCGCCGCGAGCACGCCCGGACGGATTGGGATGCGGGCGGCTTGCCGCGCGCGGATTGGGAGGCGCTGCTGGCTCAGGCGCGGGCGAGGGCGGATAGCGCGGGGCATTTCCGGTTTGCGCTGCCGAAGGAGATGGGCGGGAAGGCTGGCGGCAATCTCGCCATGGCGGTGATTCGCGAGCATCTCGCGGCGAAGGGCCTTGGGCTCCACAACGACCTGCAGAACGAACACTCGATCGTCGGCAACAGCGTCGGCGCTCTGCTGATGTGGCATTACGGATCTGAAGCTCAAAAAGCCGAGTGGCTGGATGATCTCGCGGCGGGGCGACGTGGGTTTGCGTTTGGCATCACCGAGCCGGCGCACGGGTCTGACGCGACGCACATGGAAACGCGCGCGGTTCGCGATAGCGATGGCTGGATCATCGACGGTGAGAAGACTTGGAACACTGGCGTCCACACGGCCAGCCACGACATGATCTTCGCGCGCACGTCGGGCAAGGCGGGCGATGGTCACGGCATTACGGCGTTTCTCGTGCCGACGGATGCGCCCGGGTTCAAGGCCGAGGAATTCCTCTGGACGTTCAACATGCCGACCGACCACGCGCATGTGACGCTGAAGGGCGTGCGCGTGCCGGACAGCTCCGTATTCGGCGGCGAAGGGCGGGGGCTGCAGGTGGTGCAGCACTTCTTCAACGAGAACCGTATCCGGCAGGCGGCGTCATCGCTGGGCGCGGCGCAGTATTGCGTGAATGAGGCTGTGGCCTACGCGAACGCGCGTGCCCCTTTTGGCAAGAAGCTTTCGTCCAATCAGGGCATCCAGTTCCCGCTGGTGGAGTTGCAGACCCAGTGCGAGATGCTTCGTGCTCTGATTCACAAGACGGCGTGGCAGATGGATACGATAGGCAATTTCGCCGTCTCGGACAAAGTCTCGATGTGTAATTACTGGGCGAACCGGATGTGCTGCGAAGCGGCGGACCGTGCGATGCAGGTGCATGGCGGGCTGGGCTATTCGCGGCACAAGCCGTTCGAGCACATTTATCGCCATCATCGCCGCTATCGCATCACGGAGGGATCGGAAGAGATCCAGATGCGGCGTGTTGCAGGCTACATGTTCGGCTTCATGGATCAGCGCGCGCCGAAGGGCGTCTCGGAATGATCGATGTCGCAAAGCTCGAGAACGCGCTGCGGCGAATGCAGGGCTTCGAGGCGCTTGTCGCGTGCGAGCGACTGTCCGCTGGCGCAAGCCGGGAGACCTATCGGTTGGGCGTGCGCTTGGACGGACGCCAGCAGGTGATGGCGCTGCGGCGTGCGCCGCATGATGGTCGGTCGGCCCTCGGCATGGGGCCGGGGCTGGATGTCGAGGCGAAGTTGTTTGCAGCGGCGACGGAGGCAGGGGTGCCGGGACCGCGCGTGTTCATGATGCTGGAGCCGGGCGACGGGCTGGGTACAGGCATTGTGATGGAGTGGATCGACGGCGAAACGCTGGGCGCGAAGATCGCGCGCGCGCCAGAGCTGGAGACGACGCGCGGGATGCTGGCGCGGCAGAGTGGGGAAATACTGGCCCGACTGCACAGAGCCGATGTTGCGGCGAGCGGCCTCGATCGAATCCTTGAGTCGTTCGACGCGGAGCATTCCGTGCGAAAAACGCACGCGTCCTATCTCGAATTCGAGACGCCCCAGCCGATGATCGACTTCACGGCCATGTGGTTGCTGAAGAACCTGCCAAAGCAGCGGCCGCTGACTTTGGTGCACAGCGATTTCAGAAATGGCAATTTCATCGTGCAGCCAGGCAAAGGTATTGCCGCGGTGCTTGACTGGGAGCTGGCGCATATCGGCGACCCGATGCGCGACCTTGGCTGGCTGGTGACGCGTTCCTGGCGGTTCGGCGTGCCGGGCAAGCCGGTGGGCGGATTCGGCGAACTGGATGATCTGATTGCTGGCTACGAGTCCGTATCAGGTGAGGCGGTTGATCGCGACGCGGTTCGGTTCTGGGAAATCTTCGGCTCGTTCTGGTGGGCCGTGGGGTGTCTCTCCATGGCGGCGTCCTATCGCGATGGCAGCGAGACGAGCGTAGAGCGGCCGGCAATCGGTCGGCGATCATCGGAATGCCAGATCGATTGCGTGAATCTCATTATTCCCGGGGCGGTTCGTAAACCGCAGCCTGCGCTGCAGACTTTGTCGACAACCGAGCTGCCGCGTTCGGATGAGTTGTTGAAAGGCGTGCGGGATTTCCTGCGCAACGAAGCGTCGGCCGGGCTGGAGGGACGGAACCAGTTCCTGGCGCGGGTTGCCGCGAACTCCGTCGATATTGCGCTGCGCGAGCTGACCTTTGGCGCGGATGCGGCGGGGTGGGAGACGCAAGCCTTGCGGGCGTTACTGGGCGCGCCGGGCGATGTCTCCGAGCTGCGTGATTCGCTATGCAAGGCGATCCGGCTGGGCGAGATCGATATCGGCCGGGCTGATCTGCA
The DNA here is from genome assembly GCA_030696545.1 of Hyphomonadaceae bacterium. Classification (GTDB taxonomy): domain Bacteria; phylum Pseudomonadota; class Alphaproteobacteria; order Caulobacterales; family Hyphomonadaceae; genus UBA7672. Next base: position 5,566 of record JAUYSA010000398.1, on the reverse strand, counting down.
TGCCTATCTGCGCGACAGCGTCCTGGCGCAGGCTATGGTCGACCAACCCAGTTATCCCGGCGTGGCGGAGTGTCTGGGCCACGGGTAGCAAGCCGTTCCGCTGGGTCACAGCTGCCTACTCGACGGTATCGCCCGCCGGGTCTAAACCACGCGCAGTCAATTCGAGGTGTTCTCATGTCGCGTCCCGTCATTTCGGCGACCGGGCTTTATACTCCGCCGCAATCGGTTTCGAACGCCGAGCTGGTCGCCAGCCTGAATGCCTGGACGGACAACTGGAATGCCGAGCACGCGGAAGACATCGCGGCTGGCCGGGTTGAGGCCAAGGCGCATTCGTCGGTGGAGTTCATCGAGAAGGCGTCAGGGATCAAATCCCGGTTTGTCATCGACAAGGCCGGCGTGATCGATCCGAAGGTGATGCGGCCGCATATTCCGGAACGTCCGAACGACCAGATCTCCGTACTGGCCGAGATTGCCGTGAACGCCGCGAAGGAAGCGCTGGAGCGGGCGGGGCGGACGGGCAAGGATGTCGACGCGGTGATTTGCGCGGCGTCGAACATGCAGCGCGCCTATCCGGCGATGGCCGTCGAAGTGCAGGCGGCGCTTGGGGCGGAGGGCTTTGCGTTCGATATGAACGTGGCGTGCTCGTCGGCGACGTTCGGCATCCAGACGGGCGCGGATTTCGTGCGGGCGGGGCACGCGAAGACGGTGCTGATGGTGAACCCGGAAATCTGTTCCGGGCATCTGAATTTCACCGACCGCGATAGCCATTTCATCTTCGGCGACGTGGCGACGGCGGTGCTGATCGAGGCGGAAGAAATTGCGCCGAAGGATCACTGGTCCATCCTGAGTACGCATCTGAAGACGCAATTCTCCAACAACATCCGCAACAATTTCGGCTTCCTCAATCGCGCCGCGCCCGAGGGCGTTGGCAAGACCGACAAGCTTTTCGTCCAGGAAGGACGTAAAGTGTTCAAGGAAGTCGTGCCGATGGTGTCGTCCATGATCCAGGCCGAGATGGACCGCCTCGGCATCCGTGCGACGGACCTGAAGCGCATGTGGCTGCATCAGGCCAATGCCAGCATGAACCGTCTGATCGCCGCGAAAGTGCTCGGACATGAGGCGAGCGAAGACGAGAGCCCCACCGTTCTCGACACTTATGCGAACACATCGTCAGCGGGGTCGATCATCGCCTTCCACAGGCATTCGAGCGATTTCCGGCCGGGCGAAAAGGGCCTGATCTGTTCGTTCGGCGCCGGGTATTCCGCCGGGACAGTGTTCGTCGAGAAGGCCGCGTAACGGGATTGGGAGTTGTGGCGCGGGCGCGCCTTGATACTGTCTGGCAAAATAAAAGACTGCCGGAGGACTACCCATGCCCGCGGACGCCGCAAAGCTACCGCCATTTCGCAAGCTGCCGTTCAAGGCCCCGGACATTGATGTCCGGCGGGGCGAGAACGGGGTTGTCTATCTCTCGTCGCGTACGCCGATGGGGCCTGTGCCGCGCTCAATCCCACACGTGCTGGATGAGCGGGCGGCTGAGCATCCGGACCGGCCATGGCTGAAGCAGCGTACGCCTAATCATGGGCCGTGGCGCGCCGTTACCTATGGCGAGGGCGCCAAGGTCACGCGGTCGCTGGCGCAGGCGTTGCTGGATCGCGGGCTGGGGCCGGATGCGCCGCTGTTGATCCTGTCGGGCAATTCGATTGAACACGCGCTGATGTCGATGGCGGCCCAGCGTATCGGAGCGCCGGCGACGCCGATCTCGATGGCGTATTCGCTGATGTCGACCGATTTTGCGAAGCTGAAGCATTGCTTCAACGCGGTGCAGCCGAAGGCGATCTTCGTGCAGACGATGGACCCGTTCCGGAAGGCGCTGGCGACATTGCCGCTGGAAGGCGTGGCCGTTATTTCGGCTGACGGATCGGTAGGCTCGGAAGCCTTTGCGAAGCTGGCGGAAACGCCAGTTACTTCGGTGGTCGATACGGCGATGGACTGGCTTGGGCCGGATTCAATCGGCAAATACCTGTTCACGTCGGGCTCTACTGGCATGCCGAAGCCCGCGCCGCAGAGCCAAGGACAGATGACGGCGCAGATCGCGGCGCGCAACGCGCTGGACCAGCCGCTGCCGGATCATGATCCGAACGAGGTCTTGCAGAATCTCGACTGGATGCCGTGGAGCCATATCTCCGGCGGCAATGTGAACTACAATGGATGCCTCGCTCTTGGCGGCACATTCCATATCGACGAGGGCAGGCCGATGCCTGGCTTGTTCGAGACGACGATGAAGAACGCGGCCGAGGTGAGGCCGCAATATTTCGGCTCCGCCCCGATCGCCTATGCGATGCTGGCCGAGGCGATGGAGCAGGACGCGGCTTTCCGCGATGCCTTCTTCAGCCGCATGAAATACATGGTCTATGGCGGGGCGACGCTGTCGGACGATATCTATGACCGCATCCAGGCGCTGGCGATTGATTCGACCGGCGAGCGTATTCCGCTGACGACGATGTATGGCGCGACCGAGACGCAGGCCGTCACCATGGTTCACTGGGAGCTGGAACGCGTCGGCATGGTCGGCCTGCCGCTGCCGGGGCAGACGCTGAAACTTGTTCCTGTCGGGAACAAGATGGAAGTGCGTGTCAAAGGCCCGATGGTGATGACGGGCTATCTGAACCTGCCGGAGAAGAACAAGGAAGTGTTCGACGAAGAAGGCTTCTATTGCCTCGGCGATGCGGCGCGGTTTTCCGATCCCGGGCATCCGGAAAAAGGTCTCGTGTTCGATGGCCGCGTGACGGAGGACTTCAAGCTCAACTCTGGAACATGGGTGTCGGTCGGCACGCTGCGGCCGGACATCGTGGCGGCGTGTGCGCCGCTTGTGGCGGATGCGGTCGTGTGCGGGCAGGACAAGGCTTTTGTTGGAGCGCTGATGTGGCCGTCGCCTGCCGCCATGAAGGCCGCCATGGAAGCCGCGGGCGGCGATGGCGCCAAGGCGGTTGGCGAACTTACGGCGAAGGTTGCGCAAAAGCTGGCGGCGTTCAATGCGACGCAGTCGGGATCGTCACGCAAGGTTGGCCGGTTCAAGATTCTCACCACGCCGCCGTCGCTGGATGCGGGCGAGATTACCGACAAGGGCTATGTGAACCAGCGCGTCGCGCAGGATCATCGTGCCGGCGATGTGGCGGCCCTGTTCGCCCCGGACGCAGCCCCCGGGGTGGTCAAGCTGACGTAGGACGCGAGGGAAGGCGGGAGCCGCCCAAAGTTCGCGTGGACTTGCGCGCTTCGGTGTGCAGGATGCCGTGCGCGTAATGCAGCTTTTACAGCTATCGGAGTGACTATGTCTGTCCTGAGCGTCGAACGGCCTGATTTCATGCAGGATGAGGAAATCCGCATGTTCGAGGATTCCGTCGGCAAGTTCTTCCAGCAGCATGCCCCGGCTGAGCGGGTGGAAAAATGGCGCGCCCAGCACTGCGTCGACCGCGAGATGTGGAACGAGGCGGGCGAGGCCGGCCTGCTCGGCCTGTCGATGCCGGAAGAGTATGGCGGCATGGGCGGCGACTATCGCCACGAAGTCGTGCTGATGGAACAGCTCGGCAAGCAGGGCGTCGATGGGTTCGGCGCCTCGCTGCACAATGCGATCGTGATGCCGTACATCCTTCACTACGGCACCGAGGAACAGAAGAAGCGCTGGCTGCCGCGCATGGCGACGGGCGAACTGGTTTCCGCCATCGCGATGACCGAGCCGGGCGCTGGCTCGGACCTGCAGGGCATCAAGACGACGGCCAAGCGTTCGGGCAATGGCTATGTCATCAATGGCTCGAAGACGTTCATCACCAACGGCCAGACTGCGAACCTGATCTGCGTGGTCGCCAAGACCGATCCGGCGCAGGGCGCCAAGGGCGTGTCTCTCGTGTTCCTCGAGACGGATGGCGCCGAGGGTTTTGAACGCGGCCGCAATCTGAAGAAGATGGGGCAGGACGCGCAGGATACGTCCGAGCTGTTCTTCAACGAGGTGAAAATACCGGCGGAGAACCTGCTCGGCACGGAAGAGGGCAAGGGCTTCTACCAGCTGATGGGTCAGCTGCCGCAGGAGCGCTTGAACATCGCCGTGCAGGCGATTGCGACGATCGAGAAGGCGCTGGAGCTGACGATCGACTACGTGAAGCAGCGCCAGGCCTTCGGCAAGAAGATCATCGACTTCCAGAACACACAGTTCGTGTTGGCCGAGTGCAAGACCGAGGCGACGGTTGCGCGCGTGTTTGTGAATCACTGCATCGGCGTGCATCTTCAGGGCAAGCTGGATGCATCGACGGCGTCGATGGCGAAATACTGGCTCTCCGATCTCGAAGGCAAGATCGTGGATCGCTGCCTGCAGCTGTTCGGCGGCTATGGCTTCATGGACGAGTATCCGATCAGCCGCATGTATCGCGATGTTCGCATCCAGCGCATCTATGGCGGCACCAACGAGATCATGAAGCTGCTGATCGCGCGGACGCTTTAAGCCATGAGTTCGCGGCCGTCCTTTGACCGCCGCGAACTGGCCGGACCTTTCGACATTGTTGGCGACGTGCACGGCTGCGCGGATGAGCTTGAGCTGTTGCTTGAGAAACTTGGCTATGACGTTGCGTGGGACGGTGATCAGGTCAGTGTGACTCCGCCGGCGGGGCGGACGTTGGTGTTTGTTGGCGATCTGACGGATCGCGGGCCGCGGACACCGGATGTGTTGCGGATCGCGATGGCGATGCGCGAAGACGGAACTGCGCTGTGCGTCGAAGGCAATCACGACAACAAGTTCGCGCGCTGGCTCAACGGCGCCAATGTGAAGACCGCTCATGGACTGCAGATGTCGATCGATCAGATGGCGGCGGAGGACCCGGCTTTCCATGCGCGGGCGCGGAAGTATTTCGCGGGGCTGCCGCCTTATCTCTGGCTCGACGGCGGGAGGCTCGTCGTGGTGCACGCCGGGCTGAAGAAGGAAATGCTGGGACGGAGCGACGGCAAGGTGCGGTCGTTTGCGCTCTATGGCGATACGACCGGGGAGACCGATGGGTTCGGATTTCCCGTGCGGCGCAACTGGGCGCTGGAGCATGATGGCGAGCCGGCGATCGTTTATGGTCACGTGGCCGCGCCGGATGTTCAGGCGGTCAACAATACCTGGTGCATCGACACTGGATGCTGCTTTGGCGGCGCGTTGACGGCGCTGCGCTGGCCGGAAAAGGAACTGGTCAGCGTGCCTGCGGCGCGCGTCCATTATTCGCCCAACCGGCCGCTGGTCGATCGCACCCGGTAACGTCCAGGAACGGGCTTGACGATTTCCGGCGTGTCCTTTCCTGATGCGTCCGGCATTCGAGAGGGAACGAGCATGAGAACGCGCATCACCGAACTGTTCGGAATCGAGCATCCGATCATCCAGGGCGGGATGCACTATGTCGGGTTCGCCGAGATGGCCGCTGCGGTTTCGGAAGCTGGCGGACTTGGGATCATTACCGGGCTGACGCAGAAAACGCCGGAAGGCCTGCGCAAGGAAATCCGCCGGTGCCGCGAAATGACGAAGAAGCCGTTCGGGGTGAACCTC